>VGNF01000157.1 GCA_016866195.1 Chloroflexota bacterium
TCGCCCGATCTGCGGCGTTTTCGAGCATTTTTCTCGCATCGGGTTAATATTGCTCTCAAATCGAATCCATGCCTGCCCGGTTGTAACCAATGCTTGCCATTAGGCGGCGAGCTAACGTACAAATGCTAAGAGCCTTTCAAGGTGATTGAATGCAGACTTTGAAGAAATTGAGACCTTGGATCGACTTTGTGGAGTATCCACTCATTGTGGGATTCGCAGTCTGGCTGAGCCCGCGTGTTGCCTTGTGGTATGCGGGACTCTGCCTTTCCTTTGTTTCTGCGGCATTCTGGGGTCTGGCGCGGTGGCAGTTAGGCGATTCATTTTCAGTTGACCCCGAAGCTCGCCAGCTTGTGACGCGAGGGCTGTATTCGAAGATCCGCCACCCGGTGTATATCTTCGGCGACCTGGCGTATCTCGGCGCTCTCCTGGCTTTGCAGGTCTGGCCATTACTACTTGTGTGGCTTTGGATGGCAATTGTGGACTTAAATCGCGCCCGGCGCGAGGAGCGTGTTCTGGCAGCGGCGTTCGGTCCCGAGTATCTCGCGTATCGAAGCAGAACATGGTTTTAGATTGCAGGGCGAAGTGGTGTCGTCTGGCCAACCAGGTGGGAAGCACCTGATACAGACAGAAACTTTACGGTTTCTTAGGGGAATGTCAATCGATTGACCTTGCAGAAAAATTCGTTCTCCCTTATGCTGGCGGAGTGATGCAACTCCCTTGATCCCCATGGAGGGTGCGCAACATGATTCATACCTCACTCCGCATCAGGCAATTCCTGCTGATGGCAGGCCTGCTTCTGGCAGCCTGTAGCCTGTTTACTCCCTCCCCCACACCGACATCCCAGCCGGTCCCAGCGATGCAGGACCTGCAGTTCGAAGATCCGCAGACCGGTCGACGATTCCAGGCGCTGGAAGCCTGCATCCAGAATTTGGTTGATGACAGCTGGCGCACCACCGGCTACCAGATGCTCGGGAATTTTTACGAGTCGGCCTGGTGCCGCGGGGCCGGGTCGAACGCAAACTGCGGCATGCCCGGCGAAATAAACATACGCCAGGATCAGCAGGTGATCCAGCTGTACACCCTGTTCTATCCGCAGGATCTTCCTCAGGTATTCGGCGTGGGATTCCAGGCGGCTTATATTCCGCCGCAGGATGGATGGGGAGCGTCGCTCTATTTCTCGGAAGGCGGGAAAACGGTGATGGGCGGGGGCTGGGCGGTGACCTTCCACCAGAACGCCGGTGCGGGGCTGTATCCCGACGCAACCCTCTCCCTGGGGGATGACTACAGCTATCGAATCGGGGAAAACACCGTAGAATTCTCTTCCAGCCGTTCACCGCGGGAGGACCTGGCGAAATATTTTTCGAGCCCGGGAGCGATGCTCGAACGCGGGCTGGAAGGGATTGGGGTGCTGGCCCAAAAGGTGGAGGGGGAGATACGATCGGGGAATGTACCGGCGTGCGACCTGCAGCCGTATCAGGGAAATGGCATCCCGCCGGCCTGCATTCTGCGTCCGATGACGGAGGAGGAGGTGGCGGTGGAACTTGCCCGCGCCAAAGATCACTTTGAGATTCAAGAACAGGTGCTGCGCGAGTCCCATGAGGAGATGTACGCCGCATGGATGACGGCCTTCCCGTTGAATCAGTGCTGGCCGGAATGAAGAGCGGACAGGCTGCATCCGATTGATGTTCGTACTGGATACTTCTGGGTAAAATACACTCGTTCCAGAATTGTCGATTCCGCGCGTTCCAAGGAGTGATCCCATGACCCAACTGTCCGAATTCAAATGCGTTGCCTGCCGCGGCGGCGAACCGACCCTGACCGAGGCCGAGATCGCCGACCTGCACCCGCAGGTGGCGGAATGGCAGATCAGGGAAGTGGACGGGGTCAAGCGCCTCGAACGCGTCTTCAAGCTGAAGAACTTCATCGAGGCTGTGTCCTTCACCGTCAGGGTGGCCATGATCGCGGAGAAGGAGGACCATCATCCGCTGATCGTCACGGAGTGGGGACGCGTCACCGTGCAGTGGTGGACGCACAAGATCAAAGGTCTGCACAGGAACGATTTCATCATGGTTGCAAAGACGGATGCGCTGGCGCGATCCTGATTTTTGCTATAATCACTGCATGAACCGGTTGAAAGACAAGATTCTGGATAAACAGATCGTTGAATTGTGCAAACGGCGGCACATTCGCAGACTGGCGTTCTTCGGTTCCATCTTGCGCGAGGACTTCGGACCGGACAGCGATGTGGATGTATTGGTCGAGTTCGAAGATGGACATACACCGGGCTATGCTTTGATCGATATTCAGGAGGAATTGTCGAGTATTCTGGGGGGTCGGAAGGTGGATCTTGTCACGCCAAAATTTCTGAACCACCGAATAAAAGACAAGGTGTTGAAACAAGCCCGGGTTGCATATGTCGCGTGAAGATGACTTGATCTACATCGGTCATATGCTTGACATGACCCGCAAAGCTCTGGCTGGATTGGAAACGAAAAGCCGTCTTGACTATGACGCTGATGAAATCCTGCGCATGGGATTAGCACATATAGTGCAGGTAATTGGTGAGGCGGCACGCAAGAACTCCCCTGAATTTCAGAGCGAATATCCGGAGATCCCCTGGAGACAAATCATTGGGATGCGAAATCGTATCGTCCATGACTATATGCGGGTTGACGAAGATGTGTTGTGGGAGGTGGTAAGGAAGGACCTGCCTGCCCTGTTGACATACCTTGAAAATACTTCAACGTAGATTGGTGCAACGTACAGAGGCGGATTCCGTATAGATGTCCGCCCAGATACTCCCATTCTTTCAAGCCTATGACCCAACACGAATGCCTGTGGACTGCTTCTGCACCGGCACCCAGACCATACCTGGATAAGCCGCTGCCGGGAAAGACCGATGTGGTCGTGGTCGGCGGGGGGTACACGGGCACGTCCGCCGCGCTGGCCCTGGCGAAGGGCGGCGCGCGCGTGACCCTGCTCGAGGCCCAATCCATTGGCTGGGGCGCAAGCGCTCGAAACGGCGGACAGGCGCTCTCCTGCCTGCACGATCCCCTCGCGCATCTGGTCGAAAAACATGGCAGGGATCGCGCCCGCGCGATGTTCCTCGCCGCCGTGCGCGCCGCCGAGACGGTCGAACAGGTCATCAAGGACGAATCGATCGAGTGTGATTACTGGCGCAGCGGGAGCGTCGAGGCGGCCAGTAAGCCCGCTCACTTCGAGACGTTCGAGCGGGAACAGGCCATGTTGTATGATGTGGCGGGTTACAAGGTCCAGCTCGTGCCGAAGGGCGAGGTCGCGTCCGAACTTGGAACACAGGCGTATCACGGATTGATGATCAATCCGCGCGGCGGTTCGGTCCAGCCGGCCAAATTTGTCCACGGGCTGGCCTCGGCTGCCGAACGCGCCGGGGCGGAGATCCACGAGGCGACGCGCGTGCTCGCGATCGAAAGACTTGGATTACCTGCCCGGGATGGAAGCCGTTTTCTCGTGCGGACCGACCGCGGTGACGTGCATGCAAAGGATGTCGTGCTGGCCGCCAACGCCTGGGTCGGGACCTTCATTCCGGAATTCCGCGGGCGCGTCTTCCCGGTCGAAAGTTTCATCCTCGCCACCGAACCCCTGCCTGCGGAATTGGCTGCGCGGCTGATCCCCAACAACCGCGTCGTGTACGACACACGCCGCGTGCTCGCCTATTACCGCCTCTCTCCCGACAATCGAATGGTGTGGGGCGGCGAGGTCACCTTCAGCGGTGTGCGCCCGGAGGCGAACATCCACTCGCTGCGGCGCGGCATGCTGCGCATTTTCCCGGAATTGTCGGATTTCAAGATCGAATACTATTGGGGTGGGACGCTCGGTTTGACGTTGACCGAGAGCGCGCACGCGGGGATGATCGACGGCATGTGGTATTCCATGTGCTATGTGGGTCATGGGGTGACCCTGGCCGTGTATCTCGGCAGGCAGGTGGCGAATGGGATCCTCGGGCGATCGGTCGATAACCCGTTCGCGGACCTGCCCATCCCGCGCATACCACTCCTTCGCGATCGGACCTGGTATGCGAACGTGGTCAAAGCCTGGTACGGCTTTCTGGATCGGATTGCATAGTCAGCTCAAGTGGGGAATACCAAAGACGGCTGCGTGATTGTTGTTTGAATTATCCTCAAGGAGAATCGAGGGTTCCATGCCGACAACAGGGAAATCGAAAAAGCGTCATACGCAGGCGGTGATCGTGATCCACGGTATGGGCGAGCAGCGACCGATGGATACGATCCGCGGTTTCGTGGACGCGGTCCTGCCCGAACCGGAGCAGGGCGGCGAGAAGTTCTTCAGCCGGCCGGATCCGCTCTCCGAGTCGTTCGAACTGCGCGTGCTGCAAAACCGCTCCCAGCCGCGCACGCATTTCTACGAATATTACTGGGCGTACAAGGTCAGCGGCACGAAGTTCGGACATATCTGGTCGTGGTTGTGGACCCTGATGGTCCGCAGCCCGGCGCGCGTGCCCGTGCAATTACGCCCGCTGTGGATGCTATCCTGGCTGCTGATCGCGGCTGCCGCCCTCTCCGCCGGCCTGGGCTTGTTCGACCGTCTGACGCAGAACGCCTCCGTCCTCATATCGGGCGCGAGCGCGCTGCTCTTCGGTCTGCTGCAAGGCGTGGTGCTTTCCTATCTGGGGGACGCGGCAAGATACCTGAGCCCCACCACGGAGAATATAAAGCTGCGGCAGGATATCCGCGCCGACGGGATTCGGCTCCTGAAACGGATTCAGGAATCGGGCGAGTATGATCGGGTGATCGTGGTAGGTCACAGCCTCGGCAGCGTCATCGCCTACGACATCCTTAAACATGTCTGGCAGGAATGTTACAAGGATTATCGCAAGCCTGTCAGATCCAGCCAGCCGGCGCTCGCACAGCTTGAAAAAGCCGGCGAGGATCTGCGGAGGCGCGCGCGGGGCGCCTCGTTCAAGACCTACCGGCAGGCCCAACTCGACCTGTGGAAGGAACTTCGCCAGCTCGGGTGCCCATGGCTGGTGACCGACCTGGTCACACTTGGCAGTCCCCTGGCGCACGCCGCCCTGCTGCTGGCCAGCGATGAAGCGAACCTGCGCGTGCGGCAACGGCAGCGCGAACTTCCGACCAACCCGCCCGAACCGGAGATCGAGAGGATCAAGGGCGGTGAGATCCGCCGCTACTCCTACCTCGTTTGGGACGGATTTGGCAAAAAACGGAATATCAAGCTGCGCGTGCTGCACCACGCCGGCCTCTTCGCCTGCACGCGCTGGAGTAATTTATTTTTCCCGGCGCTGGGCGGCTTGTTCGGTGACCTGGCGGGAGGTCCGCTGGCGACGTGGTTTGGGCCGGGGGTGCGCGACCTGGCGGTGCGTTCGGGAAATCTGTTCGTGGACCGCACGCTGATTGCACACACCTCTTATTGGAGGGGAAATGCTCCCGCTTCCCTCAAACCACTGCTTGAAGCGCTCGATCTGAAGAACACCGCGTATTATCGATGAGGGCGAAGGACA
This sequence comes from Chloroflexota bacterium, assembly GCA_016866195.1. Classification (GTDB taxonomy): domain Bacteria; phylum Chloroflexota; class Anaerolineae; order Anaerolineales; family Villigracilaceae; genus VGNF01. Next base: position 5,519 of record VGNF01000157.1, read on the forward strand.
ACCCTGCGGAGAATCCATTCAAGGGGATCGACGAGGTGACATTATGAAGGATCTTTCCGGCGCCTCATTCCAGACGCGTGCCGTGCATGCCGGGGAACGTGCTCCGCGAGGGGAATTCACCCCTGTGGCCACGCCCATCTGGCCGACCGTCGGCTACCTGTACGAGAGCATGGACGACCTGGATGCGGTCTTCGCGCGTACCCGGCCCGGTCATGTCTACCTGCGCTATTCGAATCCCACCGTGGAAGCCTTCGAAAATGCAGTGGCAAATCTTGAACGCGCCGAGGCCGCGCAGGCGTATGGATCGGGAATGGCAGCCATTCATTCGGCGCTGCTTGGCTGTGGAGTCAAGGCCGGAGCATCCGTGCTCGCCGCGCTCGACCTGTACGGCGCCACGCACACGCTGTTGAACAGCCTGTTATCCACGATGGGTGTCACGGTCCACATGGTGGATGTGGGCGATCTCGATCGGGTTGAATCGACGTTGAGGGAAACCAAACCTGTCTGCCTGCTGGTCGAGAGCATTTCCAATCCCCTGCTCAAGGTGGCGGACGTGCCCGCACTTGCCTCGCTGGCGCATCGTCATGGCGCCTCCCTGCTGGTGGATAATACCTTCGCCTCGCCCTGGCTGTGCAATCCGCTGACACTCGGAGCCGATTACGCCATTCACAGCGCCACCAAATATCTCTCCGGTCACGGGGATGTGCTGGCGGGCGTGGTGGCCACGACACAGGAGAACAAGAACAAGTTGTTCGAATTGAACAAACTGGTCGGGAGCGTGCTGGGTCCGTTCGAGGCGTGGCTGGCGCTGCGCGGCTTGAAGACCCTGCCTTTGCGCGTGAAGCAGCAATGCGTCAACGCGCTTCAGGTTGCAAAGTGGCTGGAGTCGCATCCGCGCGTGCGAAAGGTAAACCATCCGGGTCTGCTGAGTCATCCTCACCATGCCCTCGCCGAAAGCCTCTTCCAAGGGCGGGGATACGGCGGTGTATTGTCGTTTGAGATCAAGGATGCGGACCGGGAACAGGTCTTCCGCTTCATGGAATCCCTGAGGGTCTGCCTGCCCGCCACCACGCTGGGCGATATCTATTCCCTGGCGCTTCATCCGGCCACCTCCTCCCACCGCAGCCTGACGGAGGAGGAACGCGCCCGCGTCGGAATCCCCGAGGGGCTGGTGAGACTGTCGCTTGGGATTGAATCTCCCGAAGACATTCTCGCGGATCTGAAGGCGGCGTTGGAAAAGAAATAGGCTGCCGCGAAATTGATATAATCTTTAAGCGCGGCACAACCCAGAAGGAAAGTGATTCGGAGGTTAAAGGATGATTCTCAATACGATTACCCGGGGAAAGGCGGTGCTTCACAATATCCTCGCCCTTCTCTTTTTGTCTGCATGCGCCCCCGAACCGACCCCGCCGCCGGTGGATGCCGTTGGCACGATTGCCGCCCAAATGGCTTATACAATGCTCACGCAAACGGCGGCCGCGTACTCGCCCACGCCTCCGCTGCCCACCGCCACACCGGCATACACCTCCACGCCCACGATTGAACCCACTCCGGAGGTGACGAAGCGCCCGGAAGTGGTGGGCTTTGCGCCCTGTTACCAGGGGCCTGGAGCCACGTATCCGCTGGTCAGCAATATCTCCGAGACCAAAAAGGTCGAGTTGATCGGCATCGGCAGCGTCCCCGGCTGGTATGTGATCAAGAATCCCTACTTCAACTCCCCGTGCTGGATCAGCGCCGAGAATTTGAAGATCTTCTCGGACCATGATCTGTCGGGATTCCCGACGATCACACCGTAAGCAGGCATTGCGCGAGTCGATACTTTGAGGTTTGCAGGATCGCAGGACTACATCGTCGTCCTGCGATCCCGTTTAATTTACCCTCCTCCGCTGCGCCCCCTACGGGGGTGCTGCGCGAGGGCAGTGATTAAGGATGGGGGACTCTCCAGAATGCCGGCTAAGGTATTCGATGACTCAAGTGGCCAGCGGGTAAACAGGAAGGCTCAACCGCCAAACAGCTGTTTGAACAGATCGCTGAAGAATCTGCGGACGGCATCCAGGAAGTTCTCGGGCGCTTCAATCGGTTGCGGTGTGGCAGTAGCGCTTGGAACAGGGATGGTGGGAGTTGCCAGCGGCGCCGGTGTTGGCGTCGAAGTGGATGTTGGCCGCAGGGTGGCCGTGGCGGTGGGAAGCGGCCGGCGGTAGATTCCGGGGGACACCCACAACAGGCCGTGCTGCGGGTCGTCGCTCAGGGAGGTCGCGCTCAAGATCAGCCGGACAGATCTGCCGGCAAGCGGGGTCAGGTCGAAATCCACGCGCGTGAAAGCCCGGTCGTAAAATTCGCCCACCGCCCACAGGTCTGCCACCTGTCCGGATTCGTCCAGATAGCTTAGTCGGAACAACGCGGAACAGGACGGAGCGTCCGCCTCGCAGCTGGCAAGGGCGCGGAAGTGATCGCCGGCCTGGATGAGGAATGCCGGGTACACGCCGGAGACCGTTCCGTTCACTTGGGCGGGATTGAGCAGGAAGGCGGGAAGGCCGGGAGTCGTGCCGTTCTCGAGGGTTGGGATGAGGACGCGGTTCTGCGCTTCGCCCTCGAAGGTGGGGCAGGGACCCACTACATCATTCGTCCGCCACTCCGCCGTGCAGGCCTGCCCGATGAAGTCATACGCCAGCGTCTCAATCGCAGTGCCGAAAGGCGGCGTGGGCGGGATGGGAGTGACCGTGCTGGTCAGCGTCGGTTCGGGTGTTGCGGTGGGTGTGTTCGTCGACGCACGGACCACCTGGACCTGGACCCAGATCTCGCCTGTGGATAGCGGACCGAGGCCGAATCGTTTCCCTTTTGCATCTTCAAACGCCCAGATGCCCTTGTAACTGCCCGCAGAATCCGGCGCGATTAATTCAACGGAAATATCCACGGTCTCGCCAGGGGTGACGATGTTCGGAAGTGAGATCGAATCCGGCGCGCCCATCCGGTCCCCTCCGACCAAGACGAATCGATACGAGGTGATCCAGGTGCAGGTTCCTGCGTTCATGAAACGCCAGGTCTTCGTAAACCGTTCCGTGGCGTTGATCGTTGTTCCATCGGGTACGGTGAGGTCCTCCACGAAGGCGACCCGGTTGCAATTCGGATCGATGG
>VGNF01000158.1 GCA_016866195.1 Chloroflexota bacterium
TTGTCTCCGGATTTCACACGATAGGTCGGGTAGATGCCTTGGATGTAGCCGTTGTTGATGTTCTGCGGATGGGTCAATAAACCGGGCCGTGTATCGATCGTATTATTCTCAAGCTTCGGAGCGGTCTTGATCAGCACGAATCCTTTCGAGTCCCCATCCGTACCCGGGCACGGAAGCTGCCCCGCGCCGCTGTACCAGGTGGCGGCACAGACATTGGCTGTGAAATCGTAACTGGTACCAGGGATCTGTGTGGCAGGCGTGACCGGTGTGCCGGCGACCCTGATCTCGACCCAGAAGGATTTCGTTGCCGCGGTACCCAGCCCGAAGGGAACGCCGCTGTTATTCTTGAGCTTCCAATATCCGCGATAGGTACCCGCAGTGGATGGAGCCGTGAGTGTGACGGTGACATCCACGGTCTGGCCGGGAGATACTGTGGTTGGAATGAGCGCCGAATCCGGTCCGCCCATCCTCTCGCCGCTATCGAACATCAGGCTGTAATTCGTCCAAGTGCACGTACCGATGTTCTTGAGCCGCCAGGTCTTCAGGAAACTGGCATTCGGCTGGAAGGTTGTGCCATCCGGGACTGTTACATCTGCAATAAACTGGACGCGGTCACAGGCAGCGGGAGGCGGAGGCGGCGACGTGGATGTAACTGTCAGCGCATTCACCACCCAGGTCGGGTCGGCTCCACCGCCATCCGAAAATTCGAGTGACAGGGATCCTCCGCTGACGGTCACACTGAAGGTGTTGGCGGCAAAGCCACCTGCGCCCGAGTTCACTCCGCTCAGTACGGTGGTTCCGTTGGCTTTCACGATCATGTTGTCGTGGGCAAAATCATTATCTCCCATCGTAACGCTCACGGAATAACTGCCGTTGGGCAGGTCCACTCGGAAAGTGCGTGCCGCGGAGCTGTGCAAGACAAAGTCCCTTTTCAGATCGTCTGCCAGAGCACTTCGATCGCGCGATTCAAGGCCACTGGTATCGGTCCACCCAAAGCTGCTTGCAGTGTAGGCTGTTGTCTCGGTGATCCTCGAATAGCCCGAAGACACGGGAGAAGAAGAGGTGCCGAAATCGTACTTATACCCGGTTGGGGGCGGAGGAGGAGGCGTTCCACCTGCCCGCGCGATGATGGGGTTTCCCCACAAGGCGCGGTCGCCGGCCGGGGAACCATATGCGGAAATGACGAGAATGAACCTGACGTCCTGGCCGGCAAGCGAACTCAAGTCGAGATTTGCACTATATGTAAGACCCTCATACCGTTCACGGAAGGTCCAGAATGTGCGGATCGCGCCCGAACCGATCTGGTAATCCAACCGGTAGGTCGTGTAACAATTGGTTGATCCATATTCGCAGCCGATCGTGGCCTGGAAGCGGTCCCCGCTTTGCACGCGGAAAGCGGGATAGGTACCCTGGATGTATCCATTGGTGACATTGTTGGGCGCCATCAACAACCCGGCTTGTGCGGATTCGATCCCGCTTTCGAATCGCGGGCGTTCCAACCTCAACGCATAACCATTCGAGCTTCCATCGGCGCCCGGGAAGCTTAATGCACCAGAGCCGCTCGCCCACGTCGCGGATGGCGCGCTGGCGGTGAAATCGTACCCCGTTCCCAATGACGAGCCCGAGGATACGTTGATCTCGACCCAGAAGGATTTATTGGCAGTCGAACCAATGCCAAACACACCGCCGGAATTGCTTCTGAATTTATAGTATCCAAAGTAATGACCTGCGGAACTCGGCGCGGTCATGTCCACCGTGATATCCACGGTCTGCCCCGGATTGACGCTCGTTGACAAGGCGAGTGAGGCCGGCGCCCCCATCCGTTCCCCGCTGTCGAAGATCAGCGAAACGTCTCCGCTGTTCCATGTACACGAGCCGATGTTCTTCAATCGCCAGGTCTTCCTGAAGGCTGTGCCGGCCGCAAAATTCGTCCCATCCGGGACGGTAACATCCGCGACGAACTGCGCCCAGTAACACGTAGCCGCCCGGGCGGGTGAAGCTGCGCCGGGTAGAAGTGTGAGCATCAGCGCCAGCAGGAGCAAGCTTGATGCCATTCTTGTTGGAAATTTCATATCTTCCTCCATACAGGTCAGACGCTGGATATTGACGTTTAAAAAGGAAAAAAGTTCCCTTCGACTATGCGCCGTCCCTAGTATAACTTTTCCCAAAGGATTGTTCAATATATTTACAGGTCAATTTTATGGTCATTTTTCCCCGTTTTCGGGGGACATATTTGTCATATTAATTCACTTTACGCATTGTCATTCTGCCTGCACGACCGTTCGCCCCGCGAAGACGCAGTTGCCGCACACCTGCCCTCCCCGGCACTCCCTGGCACCGCCCACCACACTCGCACAACACTCCCACTCGTGGAGTTTGTCCTGGGCTTGTCGAAGGGCTCGGGGACTTCGTGCGTGCGTTGCAGTGCAGGTGTGAAACCCGCCGCATAGCGGAGAGACCCTTCGCTGCTCCTTCGACTACGCTACGCTTCGCTCAGGATGCAGCTCTCATCGTCCCGGCACCTGCACCAATTGCAGGGACGGTGTGTCCCCGTCTCGGGCGAACGGCCTTCGGTAGGGAAACACAACGAAGATTACAGTTAAGTGCGTAAGGTGAGATATTAAGTTTCATTATAATAACGACATGTCCAGAACGATCCTGCATCTGGATCTGGATGCCTTTTATTGTGCCGTGGAAGAGATTCAGAACCCAGGCCTGCGCGGCAGACCATTCGCGGTGGGAGGCCGTCCGAACGAACGCGGAGTGGTGGCCTCGTGTTCATACGCCGCCCGGCGCCTGGGGATTCATTCCGCCATGCCCATGTCGCGGGCACTAAAGTTGTGCGGCAATCTGATCATCGTCCACGGCCGGCACCGCCTGTATGAGGAATATTCCGACAAGGTCATGGAAAGGCTGCACAAACTGACCGATCAGGTCGAGCAGATCTCCATCGACGAGGCTTTCCTCGAGCTCACTGCCATACACGGATCGCCCATCCGCCTCGCACAGGACCTGCAGGCCGGTATTCGGGACGAATTACAGCTGCCCTGCTCGATCGGGATCGCATCCAACAAACTCGTAGCCAAGATCGCAACCGAAGTTGGCAAGAAAGGTGCCAAAGGCAGTGGTCCGCCGTTTGGTTTGACGGCAGTCCCTGCGGGGGAGGAAGCGGACTTCCTCGCCCCGCTCCCGGCGACCATGCTGTGGGGGGTGGGTCCCAAGACGTTCATTCGCATGTCCGAGCTCGGAATCCAGACCATCGGAGACATCGCCGGTTGGCCGGAAAATGAGCTCGTGCGAATTTTCGGCGAGAATGGACGGGACCTTTGGCGGCATGCGCGCGGCATGGACGATCGGCCGATCGTCACCGAGTACGAAGTGAAATCCGTCAGCCAGGAGACAACCTTCAGCACAGACATCAGGGATGATAAAAAGCTTGAAAATACACTGCGTGAACTGGCAGTACAAGTCGGCAGGCAATTAAGAAGAAATGACCTGGCAGGGAGAACGGTAAAACTAAAAGTGCGCTGGCCGGATTTCACCACGATCACCCGCCAGGTTACACTTCCATCAGCGACCGATCAGGACGATGAGATCATCCGTAGCGGGATCAAATTGCTGCGGGCTGTGCGCAAGCCAAACCAGCCTGTAAGGCTGATTGGAATCGGCGTCAGCGGAATCGGACCTCCGGTTCGCCAGCTCAGTCTGTGGGAGACAGGGAACGAAAAATCCCGCAAGCTCCAGGAGGTGGTGGATGCCCTGCAAGAGAAATTTGGGAGAGGAGTCATCCACAAGGGCGAGATGAGTTAAAGCACGAAAAAACCAGGATGTTTGGTGGAAAGTAACAGGCCTCATATATGTCATAATTTGACATATATGAGGCTTATACTTTTCAAGGATGTGACAGGATGAACAACACCGCCACCCGATTGATTACCCTGATCTTCCTGCTTCAGAATCACCCCAACCAGAAGGCGTCGGACCTAGCCAAGGAGCTGGGCGTCTCGCTGCGGACCATCCACCGTTACTTCGATATGCTGGAGGAGATGGGCATCCCCCTCTACGCCGAGCGCGGACCGTACGGCGGATCTTCCCTCGTGCGCGGCTACAAAATGCCACCGCTGGTATTCACGCTCGAAGAGGCGGTGGCGCTGGTGCTGGGCACGGGCATGGTCGAGGAAATGTGGGGTGAGTTGTACCGCGAGTCGGCGCGCGGGGCGCTGGCGAAATTGGAGAACCTGCTGCCCGAAGAGCAGGCCCGCGAGGTGGCTTGGGCGCGTAACTCGCTCGTAGCAATGGGAATGAACCGCTCGGATCTCAAAGCGCTGACCCCGACGCTGGAGAAACTACGCCGCGCCATCCGCGAACATCGAAGCCTGGATATGAGCTACCAGAGCAATCAGCTGCCCCGCCCCACCCAACGCAGACTCGATGCATATGCCCTTGTCCACCGCTGGGGCTGGTGGTACGTCATCGGGTTCTGCCACCTGCGAAAGGAAGTCCGCACCTTTCGGGCCGACCGCATCTCGGAGATCATCCTGTCGGATGCCACGTTCAGCATCCCGTCTGAGTTCGATCTGCAAACCCACCTGAAGAAGGAGCAGCAAGCCCAGCCCCAAATCAAAGCCAGACTGAAAGTGGATGCCGACGCGGCCTGGTTGATTCAAGGCAATCACTCATATTGGGAAAACGTCGAGGAACAGGCGGACGGCTCTATGATCGTCACCTTTTCCGTGCCCACTCTGGAATGGGCCACCAGCACCGCCCTAGCGTATGGTCCAGCAGTGGAAGCGATTGACCCACCTGAACTGCGTCAAAGGATGGTGGAGTGGTTGGATGTCATGAAAAGGAAATATCAATGAACGAAAAGACCATCGAATGGCTGCTGGAAGGCGAGGCGTGGCTTCAGTATCGAACGCGCGTCGATTTGCTTGGGCAGGCGGAAACCGATCCGCAGGTTCGCACAGCTCGCAAGGCGATGATGGCTGATCCGAAGATTCAATCCCTGCTGGCGGAGTTGGGAAAATGGCCGGGTGCTGTGCTGAACAGTCACAAATCGGCAAGCCAGCCGTTCCACAAGCTGGCTTTTCTCGCGGACCTTGGATTCAAAGTCAGCGACGTGCCGGTGAAGGATATCGCCAAAAAGGTGATGGAACACCAATCGATACAGGGTCCCTTCCAATTGCCAATGAACATCCCCGCCCACTTTGGCGGCAGTGGAAGGGACGAATGGGCCTGGGCATTGTGCGACGCGCCGATTCTGGTCTCCGCGCTGATCAAAATGGGCCTGGGCGATGACAAGCGCGTACAGGCTGCGGTGCAATACCTCGATGGGCTTGTGCGCGAGAATGGTTGGCCATGCGCCGTCTCACCGGAGTTGGGAAAATTCCGCGGACCCGGCCGCAAGGAGGATCCCTGCCCGTTTGCGACTCTGGCAATGTTGAAACTAATCTCGCGAGTGCCCGATCTGCGGGAGGGCAAATCCGCAAAGATCGGCGTGGAATCCCTGCTCTCGCTCTGGGAGGCGAGCAGGAAGCAACATCCCTACATGTTCTTCATGGGTACGGATTTCCGCAAATTGAAGGCGCCGATGTTCTGGTACGACATCCTGCATGTGCTGGACATTTTGAGTCAATTCAAATGGATACGGAAGGACAAACGATTCAAGGAGTTGTCGAGCGTCGTCGAAGCAAAAGCGGGTGAGGGCGGACGCTACACACCCGAGTCAGTTTGGGCAGTATGGAAGGATTGGGATTTCGCCCAGAAGAAGGTCGCGTCCAGAGGGCTGACGTTCTTCATCCAGCGAATATTGATGGAGGCAAAATGATTAAAGCCTCGCTCATCGCTCCCTGCGGAATGAATTGCGGAACCTGCATGGCATATCTAAGAGACAAGAACACCTGCCCAGGTTGCAGGGTGGAAGATCCAAACAAAGCCGTTAGCATCCTCAGGTGCAAGATCAAGAACTGTGAAATCCTTCAACAAGGGAATTTTAAGTTCTGTTACGAGTGTGACCGGTTTCCCTGCAAACAGGTCAGGCACATGGATAAACGATATCGCACCCGATACCACATGAGCACCATCGAGAACCTCGAAAACATTCAAAAGCTTGGCATTCGGCAATTTGTCGCAAACGAAAAAGTCCGCTGGGCTTGCCCCAATTGCGGCGGGACCCTTTGCGTCCACAGACAAATTTGCTATGGGTGTGGAAGGAAATCAGAAGCGAGAGAACCGGAGACCGCGTTTAAAACGCGACCAGTCCATCATGAAAATGTCTACGGAGGAGGAAAGTCAGAAACAAGGAGAAGAAAATGAAACGAAAATTACTCTTGATCATCGGCACGATCGTTTTGGCTCTGATCGTTATCGCGGGAGGGTTTTGGTACATGTCCACGCAGCCGTTGTACAACCCTGGCATGGTGCGAGAGATGGGAGCGTCGCTCACGCCGCCCAATCAGCTGGCAGAGAGTGAAAAATGGCTGGTCCAGTCGAACATCGAAATCAACCACTTCGCCGTCGGCGAAGGGCGAAACGTTTTGGTGATCCATGGCGGACCGGGAATGCCGTTCCTCGAACCCATGAGCGGACTCGAACCGCTGACAAGGGAATACCGCTTTCACTACTACGACCAGCGAGGATGTGGCGAGTCCACGCGACCGGTTGACCGCTTCGAGTCAACGAACACGTACCAGAACATGCTGGAACTCGACCGGACCCTGGGATTGGGCGCGCAAATCGCGGATATCGAACGCATCCGACAGATCCTGGGTGACGATAAGCTGATCCTGGTCGGTCACTCCTGGGGCGGCTTCCTCGCCTCGCTCTACGCGGCGGAATTCCCGGAGCATGTCGATGCTTTGATATTGATCTCCCCAGCCAACACGCTGGTCATGCCACAGCCTGATGCGGACAGCGATTTATTTGCCAGTGTGCGGGTAAAGCTTCCCTCTGATCAACAGGCTGAATTCGACGCGTTCATGAAGGAATACATGAACTTCAACACGCTCTTCCAAAAGTCCGATGCGGAACTGGTCGCGATGAACGAGAAGTTCGGTGAATATTACGTGCAGGCGGTGGACGTGGAGAACACGCCCATGCCCAAGCAGGGGAAACCCGGCGGCTGGATGACCTGGGGAATGTATATCAGCATGGGACAGCGGCATGACTACCGCAACGCGCTGAAAAGCCTCACCGCTCCAGTGCTGGTCATCCATGGCGCGGACGACCTCCAAAGTGAAGCTGCCAGCTATCAGTATGTGGATGCCCTCCCCAACGCCGAGTTCGCCGTCATCGAAAATGCGGGTCACTTTTCGTTTGAACAGCAGCCTGACGAGTTTGCGACAGTTGTGAGTCAATTTCTGACAGGATTGAAATAGACATGAAAGAATTCTTTGAAATCAAAACGGTGAATGCGGACAATGTAAATGAAAGCGGCTTCTTCTGCTATATGAGCAAGCGCAAGGAACCTGGTTACAAACAAAAACGTGACTGGCTCGAAGCACGTTTTGCTGAGGGGATGAAAATCAAAATCCTCCATGAAGACGGGGGGCGCGACACAGCCTTCATCGAATACATCCCGGGCGAATATGCATGGCGCGCCGTCAACGCAAAAGGATACATGGTCATCCACTGTCTTTGGGTGGTGGGAAAAGGCAAAGGCAAGGGATATGGAAATGTGTTGATCGAAGAATGTATCAAAGACGCCCGCGCTCAAAAGATGAAAGGTGTTGCGATCCTGACCAGCGACCTCACCTGGCTCGTCGGCAGAGAGATTTTCGAGCGCAATGGGTTTGCAGAAGTGGATTCGGCGCCACCGTCATTTCATTTGATGGCAACCAGTTTCAAGTCGAAGTGCGAGGCGGGTCTTCCTCAAAACTGGGAGGAACGCGCCCAGGCTTTCGGCCGCGGGCTGACAGTCATCCGCACACCGCAATGTCCATACATCGAAAACGGCGCAAGGGACATCCTCTCCTTTGCAAAAGAAAAGGGCATCCGCGCAAGGACAGTTGAGTTGAAGTCCGCACAGGAAGTGCGGGAGCAATCCCCCTCCGCGTATGGAGTCTTCGGTACCGTTTTGGATGGGAAACTGCTCGCCTATCAATACCTGCTGCAAAAGGATTTCGACAAATTACTTTTGGAAAGAAGCAAAGGAAACTGAAATGAAAACGCTCGACCTGAAGAAACAATTCAAGTATTTGTACCAGCCGTCGGCGAAGAAGATTGAAACCGTGCAGGTCCCGAACCTGCAATTCGCGATGGTGGACGGCTATATCGAAAAAGGTTCCGAGCCAGGGAAGTCGCCAGCCTTCGCCGAGGCGACACAAGCGTTGTACAGTCTTTCATACACGCTCAAGTTCATGTTCAAGAAGCGTAAGACGAATGCCATTGATTATCCCGTCATGGCGCTGGAGGGATTATGGTGGGTGGAGGACGGCAAGTTTGAGATCTTCAGAAAGGACAACTGGTTCTTCACGTTGATGATCATGCAACCTCAGGTAGTCACGCAGGAAATCTTCGAGGAGGCCCGCGAAGAAGTCCGCAAGAAGAAGGGAGATAGCAATGCGCTCAATAAACTGCGGCTTGACTACTTCGAGGAGGGTTTATGCGTGCAAACCATGCATA
>VGNF01000159.1 GCA_016866195.1 Chloroflexota bacterium
TGTTCTGCAAACCGCGCTCAAACTGGACCCGGAAAATCACTCCGCCAAACGCGGATTGGTCCTGATGGGGGCGCTCGCGCCGGACGAATCCATCCAACCGTTCTCCATGAACCGGCCGCGTGCCTGGGAGGAAAAATTACTGCTGGCCAACGAGAAACCCCGGGAAAAAGGCCTGAAGGTTCTGGCCCGAAACCCGGCCGTTCGCCTGGCTGGCATGCTGGTGCTTGCCGTCGGTTTGTGTGCTGCAGTGGTATTCGGCTTCATTCTGCCAAACCGTATGAGTGTACAACCCACGAGGACGAACACCCCCGGCCCCTCGCCCACATTCACCCCAACTCCCACCATTTTTGGCGCAGTGGGTCTGCCCACAGCCACGTACATTGGTCCCACTCCGTTGTGGATGTTCCTGCCGGTGACGTATACTCCCACGCCGCTCTATGTGAGCACGCCGCGCGATCCGCTTAATTTTGAGCAATCCCGATCGGCCAAAGCTGCCTACGAACAGAGGGATTGGGACGCATACATCCAATACCTTCGAGTGATGGCCAGAAATGAGCCCACCGCCGCTGATATTTATTACTACATTGGCGAAGCCTACCGGTTCAAAGGGCAGGCCAGCGAGGCGCTCGAAGCCTACAACAATGCCCTGCGCATCAATCCGGACTTTGGTCCGCCGTATCTTGGTCTGGCGCGAGCCCGCCTGATCCAGGATCCGAACGTAAACATCGAGTATCTGTTCGATGAAGCGATCGCGCGCGACCCGAACTTTGGTGAAATCTACCTCGAACGGGCGCGATACTTTTTGTACAACAAGAATCCCGAAGCCGCGATCGTGGATTGGAACCGGGCGGATCAGCTGCTGCCAGGTTCGGCGGAAGTACAACTGGGTTACGCTTACGCCTACCAGGCTCTCGCGGATCAAGTCAACGCCCTGCAGCATGCGGAAAGCGCCTATAACCTGGATATCACCAACCTGCCGGTCTATTTGTTGCTTGGCGAGCTGTATATTGACGGTGGGGATTACCAGAGCAGCCTCGATCCACTCGAATTGTATGTGGTCTACAAAGACGAGGACGCGCGGGCCTTTGCCATGCTCGGCCGGTCCCATTATGAACTCGGAAATTACCAGGCCGCCATCACCAATCTTGACGACGCGATCACTCTCGACCCTGTCGTTTCACGAAGATATTATGTGTACCGGGGATTATCCCACCTGGAGCTGGGGAACGTGGACAAGGCGGCAGAGGATCTCAACCGCGCTTTCGAAGTATCTCCGCAGGCTTATAACGTGAACCTGGGATTGGTGCGGGTGTACTTCCTCCAGGAAAAATTCGGGACTGCTTATCAGAAAGTGGAGGCGCTGCAGGCCCTCATAACCACCGATGAGGAGATTGCACAGAGGCTGTACTGGCGCGCGCTGATACAGGAAAAACGCGGTGAGCAGGAGGATGCAATTCGAACCTGGCAGGACCTGCTGACCATGGATCCTCGTGTGCTTTCCTCGGAAATGCGCCTGGAGGCGGAGCGGCACGTTCGCGAGGTGGTGACACCGACCAACACTCCCAAGCCGGGTACGCGCACACCCACTCCACGTCCATAGCGAATTTCCTAACAGCGAATTAACTCCCATCCCGCTTTCTCAGGAAGGCGTGCATATTCCTGAGTACCTGCTTCCATTCCGATTCCGCTTCCTCTTTTCGGTGGATATCCCGGGCGCGGCGGGTCATCAGGCTGGTGACGCGCTCGTCCTCGCCCGCGTCCAGCCAGAAACCGTGTTCATGCACTGCACAGTAATTCAAATGCAGGTCGAACAAGCGGTATTGAAATTCATCCATGGGCAGGCCGCAATGAGGGCATAAGCGATCCCCCCTCCTCTGATAATGGAAGAGGGATCCCTTTTGGGCATCCTCGTCGAAGGCTGTATCCTCAAGCTGGTCGAGCTCAACTAGATCCAGCCACATGCCCCGACAGCGTGGACAGGTTTCCACTTCGATCATTCCCTTGTAGTATTTTTTCACCAATTCGGTTTTGCATTCCGGGCAGTTCATCTCGAATTCTCCAAAAAAACCTGCTCCACCAATTCCTCGGTTGATTTCCCCGACGAGATCGTCCTGAGCCAGAGCAGAAATTCAGCGTTTCCCTTGGGTCCTAATATCGGGGACTGGATCAGACCATGCAGTGAATACCCGGCCTGTTGCGAAAATGCCAGGATCTCCATCAACACCTGCCTGTGGATGTGGGGATCGCGGATCACGCCATCCCCGCGGGACACCTGACGCCTCCCGGCCTCGAATTGAGGCTTGATCAGGCTTATCACATCCGCATCCTTCGCAAGCCAGTTGCGCATGACCGGGAGCAGGATCTTCAAGGAAATAAATGAGGCATCCACGCTTCCCAGCGAGATCGGTTCGGGGAGCCTTTCAACCGACCTGGCGTTGGTTTCTTCCATCACGATCACGCGTGTATCATTCCTCAGCTTCCAATGCAGGATTCCCTTCCCGACATCGATCGCGTACACCTTTGCGGCGCCATGCTGCAGCAGGCAGTCGGTGAACCCACCGGTGGACGCGCCCACATCCGCGCAGATTCGATACCGGACGTCGATCGAAAACCTCTCCAGCGCAGCCTGGAGTTTGTCCCCGCCGCGTGAGACGAAGCGTGGACCGCTATCCACCGTGATCGAGCAATCAAGGTGGACAGCCGTCGCCGGTTTAAGGATGACCTGACCCTCCACCCTCACCTGGCCGGCCATGATCAAGGCCTGGGCCTTTGACCGCGAATCGGCAAATCCCCGTTCGACGAGCAGGTGATCCAAACGGATTCGCTGCATGAACTCATTTTACTTTGATTGACCGGACGTGAGTCTTTGTCCCGATGATACGAACTTGAACGGTCGCCGAGGCGAACATCCAGACTGCCCATTCCCTGCCAATATGCAGGTAAAATATTGCCATGTTCACAGCACTGATCAAAACCATGCGGCCGCGGCAATGGCCGAAGAACATTTTCGTATTTGCCGCGCTTGTATTCGACAAGCAGCTCCTGCGCGCCGATTCCTTCCTGCATACGCTGGCGGGATTTGCACTGTTCTGCCTGATCTCCTCCACCGTGTATATTTTCAACGATATCGCGGACGTCCAGGCGGACCGGGAGCACCCGGATAAGCGGCATCGTCCTATCCCCTCCGGCAGACTGCCCATGAAAGCCGCCTGGATTGCGGGTCTTTCGCTGATGATCGTGACCATCGGATCCTCGTTCCTGCTTACCGCAGCGTTCGGTTGGGTGTTGGTCCTGTATTTTCTGCTGAATATGGCTTATTCGAAGTGGCTGAAACATATCCCCATCGTGGATGTTCTGGTGCTGGCTGCCGGCTTTGTCCTGCGGGTGCACGCCGGCGTGACCCTGATCCAGGTGGAGCGATTCTCTCCCTGGTTGTATGTGGTGATGACCATGCTTTCCCTTTTCCTCGGCTTCGGCAAGCGCCGCGCCGAACTGGCACTGCTGGCGCACGGTGCGGGGTCGCATCGCAAGGTCCTGGAAGGTTATACGCTCCCGCTATTGGATCAATTCATCATGATCGTCTCCGGGATGACCATTGTGGCCTATTCGCTGTATACCTTTTCCGCTCCCAATGTGCCGGAAAATCACAGCATGATGCTCACCATCCCCTTTGTGGTGTACACCATCTTTCGCTATTTGTATCTGATCGAGATCAAACATGCCGGTGGAGCGCCCGAGGACATTCTGTTGTCGGATCGACCGTTTCAGATTGCCATGGTCATGTGGGCGGCGGCGGTGATCGGCATTTTCTATTTTTCGTGATCGCCTCGGCGCCCGGCAAGGTCATTCTTTTTGGCGAGCATGCGGTGGTGTATGACCGTCCAGCGCTCGCCGTTCCCGTCAAACAAGTAAAAGCGGAAGTTGAGGTGAAGGAAGCCTCCCACAGGGGGATCTGGATAACAGCCACTCAGATCGGTCTGCACGCCGAATTGTCGGCACTGGCCGTTGACCACCCGATTGGAGCAGTCATCCGGGAAGTTTTTCAGCGCGCTGGAAGATCTCCTTCCGCCTCACTGGATATCCATATCTCATCCACAATTCCTCCCGCCTCGGGGCTTGGCTCCGGCGCGGCGGTTTCGGTTGCCCTGGTGCGCGCATTGGCCGGACAGATTTCCCATCCCATCAGCGATGCTCAAGTGAATGACCTGGTATTCGAGATCGAGAAGCTCCACCACGGCACGCCCTCGGGGATCGACAACACGGTCATCACCTACGCCGCGCCGGTCTACTTTACCAGGGGAAAACCCATAGAGACGTTTCGGGTTGATAAACCATTTACCCTGGTGATCGGAGACACCGGCGTCCGCGCCCCTACCCGAAAATCCGTCGGGGATGTGCGCGCAACCTGGGAGAAGGATCGTAACCGCATCGAAAAGATGTTCGACGGGATAGGGGAGATTGTCCTGCAGGCGCGGCGTTTCATCGAAAGCGGAAAGCCGGAACAACTGGGCGAATTGATGAACCGCAATCACGTCCTCCTTCGGGACTTAACTGTTTCCTCACCGGAGCTGGACCGTTTGGTTGATGCTGCTTGCCGCGCCGGCGCGTCTGGTGCCAAGTTGAGCGGGGGCGGCCGGGGAGGCAACATGATTGCACTCGTCGAGGAGGAGAATTCACAGACCATTGCCAAGGCTCTGATGTCCGCCGGTGCTCGGAGCACGATAATCACAACCGTATCGTAGCCGATGGAAGCCGTTGTTTGCCCGGGACTAAAACACGATGTCTGCGGATTTCCCCAAAGAGTCTAATCCCCTGTTTGGCAAGATATTGATCGCTGCAGCGATCGGCCTGGCCGTGGGATATCTTCGCGTTCAGCTTGCTTTTCTGGTACAAAATGGGGCGGGCGACTACTACTCCATGCGGCTGGTCAGGGATCTGTGGCAGGGACGCGATCCTTACGACTACCCCGCAATGCCGGATCTTGTCTCGTATCCGCTGACTGCCGGGCTGCTGTCCGCTCCATTTGCCCCCTTTTCCGATGAAATCGCCGGAGGATTGTTTCTTGGGTTAAGCAGCGCGCTCCTGAATTGGTTTCCACGCGGAAGCGGAAAAACCCGGCCTACGTTTTTTATTTTGGTTGTTCGCCAATGCCATTTTTTCGTGCCATATTCCCCCTGATTGCTTGCACCTGGATTGCCCCGGTATTCCAGTCGCTGGTGTCGGTTAAACCTCTTGGGTCAACTGGTTTTGCTTGACCCGATGATATACACGGATCGCCAAGCGTGGATGCTGGTACTCAAGGTTCTCAAGCCCCGGCGGGTCAATTTCGATCAGCTTCCGCCGCTGCTTCTCGCAGGGAATGCACTCGAACTTCTCTTCATGATCGTTTGTTCATGGCTGGCGTTGCCTGTTCTACGGGCATCCGGAGGGTGGATGCACATGCCGGTCGATTGGGAATTCTGGATCAACCTGACGCTCTACCTGCCGGCCACTTTGGTCCTGCTGCGTCGCGAAATTCAACATGCGGTGGTTCGCCTCTTTCGTAATGCGGCTAAATGACCCCCACCTTTCGGCCCACCTGTTTGAATGCATCCAGCCCCTTATCCAGGTCGTCCTTTGAATGCGCGGCGGAGATCATGACGCGGATGCGCGCCTTCCCCTGCGGCACGGTGGGATAACCGATCGCCATTGCGAAGATTCCCATCTCGAACAGTTCACGACTGAATTGCTGGGCCAGGGGGGCTTCGCCGAGCATGATCGGAGTGATGGGGGTTTCGCTAAGGCCGGTGTTGAATCCAAGTTTCTTCATTTCCCCCTTGAAATATTTTGCGTTCCCCCATAGACGATCCACGAGTTGAGTGGAATCCTCCAGCAAGTCCACCGCTGCGCGGCAGGCGGCAACATCTGGAAGGGTCATGGCCGAGGAGAAGAGGAACGGGCGGCCTCGCTGACGCAGCCATTCGATGATGACGGCCTTGCCGGCCACGATCCCGCCCACCACGCCGAAGGCCTTGGACATGGTGCCGATTTCCACATCCACCTTGCCGTGCAAGCCGAAGTGATCCACTATGCCCCGACCGCCCCGGCCGAGCACGCCCTCACCGTGTGCATCGTCCACCATCAGCAGGATCTCATACTTCTTCGCCACTTCATGAACTTGTGCCAGCGGGGCGATATCCCCATCCATGCTGAAGACCCCGTCCGTGACGATCAAAGACCGGCGGTGCTGGCTCATATTCGCCTGGATTTGTTCCTCCAGCGATTTGACGTCATTGTGTTCGTAGGCTACGATCTTCGCCCCGGAGAGCCGGCAGCCGTCGATGATCGAGGCGTGGTTCAGGCGATCAGAGAAGATCACGTCCTCCTTGCCGACCAACGCCGGGATTGTTGCCAGATTGGCGGCGAAGCCGCTTTGAAAGGTGATGGCCGCCTCAACCCCCTTGAAGCGGGCGAGCCGCTCTTCCAGGTCTGTGTGCAAATTCGTGGTCCCCGCAATCGATCGCACCGCCGCAGGCCCGACTCCCATCTCTTCAGAAGCTTTCCTGGCAGCCGACACCAGCGCCGGGTGATTTGCCAATCCAAGGTAGTTATTGGAGCAAAAGTTCAGGACTTTCTTGCCATCCACGATCAGCCAGGCACCCTGCGGCGAGCCGATGGTGCGGATGGTGTTATACAATCCCTGATTTTTCAGACCCTCTATCTCCTGCTGGATCCAATCCGTCTTGGTCATATCGCTCTCCTTATCGATTCCATGATTTCATTATAGCCATTTCCCCCGGGACGATTGTCATCAATCTATCCATCGTTTTCCACTTCTGCGAGGATTCCCAGTTCGGCGAGAACAGACATGACTTTGTGAATGGCTTTCGGATGAACCACCACAATGGTGGGACTGAGCACCTCACCAAGGAATTTCCCCGCCTTGGACTTGCGTATCTCTTCCAGGACCTCGGGCCGCGTTACGCGCAGAATGGCAAGATGTTCCACCCGGGCCTCGGAACCGTATCGACCCCAGCGCTTCAGCGCTTCCACCACAGAGGGGGGTACATTTTCCCTCGTATGCTTGACCAGCAGGGAGAGTAATTGTTCGGCTTTCAATCCCTGCCGCGCGGCAGCCTGGAGGGACCGGGCGCTGAGGCGATAGATGAAGTCCTCTCCGTTGCGTTCCTCCCATTCACAAAATCGCGCAAGTTGGTAACGGTCCTTGCGCGGAAAAGACCTTGCGACACGCACCTTGCCGTTCGTGGAAATACCCAAGGTTTCCGTTTCATCCACGATCCGGGGGGTCGAAAGTCGGAAAGCTGTCACGGGCCCATCCCCCTCTGAACGGGCGAGATCCACCCTGCCCAGCCGGTAAAGCATTTGCAGGATCGTTCGCACGACGGCACCCTCCACCTGGTCCCAATAGGCGAAGCCGCGCAGGTAGGTCCCGTCCACTGCACGTTTGACGAACCACGAGTCGTAATCTCCGGCAGGCCTTTGGAAATCGGGGTGGCGTGTCTTGAGATCGTGCAGGAAGGCGGGAAGGCTCCACCATTTTGCCGGGGGCAGCTGCGTGATAAGGGTTATGATGAACGAGCGGGTGGCAAGCGGATCGTTCTTCCATTCACCTTCGCAGACGATTTCCGGGTTTAACCGCAGTTCGTCGAAGATCGGTGAATTCCTCCAGGCTTCAAACAACATTTCCAGCGCCTTTCCCCTCGGCGCAGCCAGGAATGATTTCACTGCCTCCAGGTCCGGAGATTGATTGCGGAGGATCCCTGCCGAGTCCAATAACGCCATCAGTTGCGGATCGGATGGGAAATTTCCTTTTGAAATGCGCAAAGCCGCCAGCAAGGTGGTCGCATCGTCCAGTATATGGTCGTCGGCGATGGACTCCCTGGATCTTTCCAGAGGAGTAGCCGGACGACCGAGAGGTTCCTCCCGATGGGAGGGGGCGTCGAAGGAGGCGCGGATGAGCGGGAGCAAATCGTCGGGAATATAGGCAAATTCCTGCAAGCCCTTTCCCGCATCCAAAAAAGCCTTGGCGAGAAAGCCTCGATAGTAGAGAATTTCCGCCGTGGAGACCGGGTGAAGATGGGGCTGCTCCCGATCCCTTCGAGAAGAACCCATTTCGCGTATCCCCCCATACTTTCGAGTGAAAGCCGCCCATTCCAATCTTCCCTTGGAATCGAAAAAATGAGTCAAGCAGGAGCGTGCTTCTTCGGGAAGAACCTCGAGCGTTTCGCGCACCGATTGCGGGTTGAGCAACGAGGCGCACAATGACTCAATCGATTCGTCGTGTGCTTGAGCGGGTATCTCCAGCCCCCATAGTTCCGCGATGATCCTGATGAACCCGGCATCATAGTTGTGCAGGGTTTGATACAGATCGGGCATGTGGATAGGCCGAAACCGATGCTGCTGATCTAACCTTTCACGATCTTCAAAGCTCCCGGCAGAACCTCGATGCTCAACTTCTGCAGGTTGCTTCCGAAGCTGGTGAAGATCTCGCCGTCGGCGTGGATGTACAGGGGCTTGTTGGATACCAGGCTCAACTTGCGAAATTCCCCCATACGGACCTGTTTGAATCGCATATGGGTTCCCTTCATGAATTCGGGCACCAGTCGGGGG
>VGNF01000160.1 GCA_016866195.1 Chloroflexota bacterium
GGGGCATGCCAATGGAATCAAATCCGCTAAGCTCGATTACATCCTGATGTCCCCGAAGTTGTCCGGAAAGGTCGTGAAAGGCGGGATCGAACGCCGCGGCGTGTGGGGCGGCACGAATGGGAATCTCTTCCCACACCTCGAGACCATCACCCGCGCAGTGGATGCGGCCTCCGATCACGCCGCGCTGTGGGTGGAGGCGGATATATAAGTCGTCGAGGCTTATTCGCTTTGCAGGGATAAATTCCAGACCGCATCGTCCCAGTCGCTGGCCGGGTTGATCAGCGCCACGAATTCCCCCTCGAACTCAGCGCCGCTCTTTTCAAAGGCTTCATGGCTGTCGAATTCCATCAGCCACAAAACCTCCTTTTCGTTCCCATCCCGTTGGTAGACCTTGTACCAATGGCAGCCGGCATTCAGCATGGTCCCGCCGAATTTGGCCACGGCCTGTTTCGTCCCCTCGAAATCGTGAACCTTGACTCGCATGGTCACCAATACGCTCATTCAAACCTCCGTATGCCGATCATGGATTGTATATGTTTCGTCCGGGCTTAACCGGGTCATTTTACCTTCCGCGGGCGGATTTCTTCCTTTCCTTCTCCCAGCGTGCCAGGGTGGCCGGGCTCACGCCGAAGGTCTTTTGGATGCCCTGCGGGCTGTAGCGTTCGTGGTGTTCGAGGATCTGGTTCTTCTCCGATTCTGAGTAGCGGTTTTCCGGATTGAGCACCCCGCCCATCTGGCAGGGTTCGCAGAAGAACAGTTCCCGGCCGTCGGTGGTGCGAACGGTTTTTGTGATGTGAGTACCAAAACAGAAGGGGCAGACTTCCCCTTCAGCGAATGGGCGTCCCTTCTGCAATGCCTTGCGCACTTCGGGTTCCAGCTCAAGGTACTGGATGTCGGTTTCGGTCCCCAGCGCGTCGAGGGTCTTGCTCCAGAAGTTGCGCGCCGCGGCAGCCAGCGCCACATCCAGGATCTCCGCGTCGCTCAGGCCGTGTTTGCGCAGGTTGTCCACATCCTCCTGGCGGATGGTGTGCGCGTGAAGCGTGAGCTTCTCCGCGAATTCCATGATGGCCACCTCCTGGTCGCTCAACCCGGCGTGGTGGTAGTCCCGCGCGACGGCAACCAGTGCCTCTGCGGTGAACCCATTTTTACGGAGCACCGCTCCGTGCGCCAGCAGTCAGTAGGTGCAGTGCACCGCGCCGGCCGCAGCCAGGGTCACCAATTCGTAGCGGCGCAGCCTCATTTTGGATCGGATGGTCTTAAGCAGGTTCTGCCAGGCTTCGAAAACATCCGGCCGAAGGCTTAACGTCCTCGTACCATTTGCGATGTAACCTTTTTCCTGGATTTCCCCCTGATAGATTTCGTTAAGCTTGTCGCTTGCTTCTTCGGGCGGGACCGTCCGGATAAACGCCATCGAAACCTCCTGCCATCTGAGATGTAGGGATTGGCCGATGTCGTGGGCTTTCCTTGAACTGACCGCAGAAATCTCCATGGACGCAGGGAACTCCTTCGTCTCGTTCTTCTACCTCCGTGTTCTCTGCGGTTAGATCAAATATACCCATCCCTTTGGCCGATTCCGGAATGAACAGATTATACATCCGAATTAAGAGTAGAATTGTCACAATTACACAATGCCATTACAGGTTTGCACATGAAGAACCCGAAGAAACTTCTCGCCATACTTGCCCATCCGGATGACGAATCGCTGGGTGCGGGGAGCACACTCGCGAAGTATGCCGCGGAGGGAGTGGAGACATCCCTCATTTGCGCGACGAAGGGGGAGCGCGGCTGGATGGGGGATGAGAAGGATCATCCGGGTTTTGAGAAATTGGGGCAACTTCGAGAGAAAGAACTCCTGTGCGCCGCGGAAACACTGGGGATCAAGCGGGTGCATTTCCTCGATTACCTGGATGGGGACCTGGATCAGGCGCCAGTGCAGGAGGCGGTCGAAAAGATCGTCGCGCTGATCCGCCGGATTCGTCCGCAGGTGGTCTTCTCGTTCGGACCCGACGGCGTGTACGGTCATCCCGATCACATTGCCATCTCGCAGTTTTCGCATGCTGCCTGCCTGTGCGCGGCAGATCCGTCCTTCGGGGAAAAGGATGATGCTCCGCCTCATGTAGTCAGCAAGTTTTATTACATGCTCATCGATGGGGCGTTGGCGGAGACCTACACAAAACTGTTCGGGGATATCAGCATGCAGGTGGAGGGCGTCCGCCGGGAGGTGACCCCCTGGCGCGACTGGGCGTATACGACCGTGATCGACGGTTCGGCGCACTGGCGGGCGGCACTGGAGGCGGTCAATTGCCACAAATCGCAGGTGGCAATCCTGGGAGAGTTAAACAGCTTATCCGAGGCGGCCAGCATCGAATTGTGGGGTCGGAGACCGTATTACCGTGCCTACAGCCTGGTGAACGGAGGGCGAAAACAGGAGTCGGATTTCTTCGAAGGCCTTCCCTGATCCGTTGCTGCCCGGCGCCGGGAGGAACCCAACCCCCCGCTTTCCAATTCACTTACAATCCTCTAGCGAAAATCCATGCCTGGGGGGGTGACGATATAATGCCGGGACCGGGTTTCCCCACCCCGTCGATCCGACCCTGCGAAGGCTTGATATGCCCTTGACCTTTTCACCCATCCTGATCCCGATCCTGCTCGCGGCGCTGACCTCCCTGTTCCTGTCCTGGTATACCTGGCGCCACCGCCAGACGACCGGCGCCCGGTCCTTTGCCTTCCTGATGACGGCATTGTTCCTGTGGGGAGTAACCTATGTCATCCAGGCTGCCATTACAAACTTCGAGGTCAAGGTCTTCTTCTACAAGCTGACCTTCCTGTGGATCGTGGTCACGCCGGTTGCCTGGTTCCTCTTCGCCCTGGAATACACCGGCCGCAGGACCTGGATCACCAACGTGCGGATTGCGCTGCTGTTCATTATGCCGCTCATCACCATGGCTGTGATCGCCACGGATGGGATGCATCACATGTTCTGGACGCGCCTCGAGCCAATGCAGGAGGGAAACCTGATCCTGCTGGATACGGTCAATGGCTTCTACTTCTGGGTGCACGCCGCTTATTCCTATGTCCTGATCCTGGTCGGCACCATCCTGGTCGTGCGCGCCCTGCTGCGCTGGCCGGCCCAATATCGCGGCCAGATGGGCTGGGTTCTGTTTGCGGTCGCGACGCCATGGCTGGCGAATGCCATCACCACATTCAAACTCCTGCCGATCCTGATCGACCTGACTCCGATTGCCTTCACCATCACCGGCCTCGGAATGGCTTTTGCATTGTTCCGCCACCGCCTGCTGGCTCTGGCACCCATCGCCCGCGACATCGTGATCGACAGCATGAACGATGGGATGATCGTGCTGGACACAACCAACCGCATTGTGGATATCAATCCTGCAGCACAGGCGATGATCGGTATACCCGGTAAGGATCATTCGATCGGAAAACGTCTGGAGGAAGTGCTCGAAAAATGGCCGGGTCTGATCGAACGGTACCGTGGTGTAACGGAGGCGGAGGATGAGATCAGCCTCGGAGAGGGGGAAGCCCAGCGCTGGTATGAACTGCACCTGTCCCCTTTGCGCGATGAACAGAACCGCCTGATCGGTCAGGTGGTCACGGCTCACGATTCCACCAACCGCAAACGGACCGAACAACTGCTTCTGGAAAGCGAATCCCGCTTTCGGCAGATCGTCGAAAATGCCGGCGATGTGATCTACCGTACGGATAACAAAGGTCGTTTCACCTATGTGAATCCCACGGCGCTGCACGTCATGGGTTTTTCCTCCGAAGCGGAGGTGCTTGGAAAGCACTATCTCGATCTTGCGGCTCCAGAGGCCCGCGCCGCGGTGGAGCGGACCTATCGTGAGCAGATCGTCCGCCGCACCTCAAACACCTACCATGAATTTCCCGTCATCGCTCGTGACGGGCGGGAGGTCTGGGTTGGTCAAAATGTTCAACTGATCATGCAGGGAGATGAGATCGCCGGTTTTCAGGCCGTGGCGCGCGACATCACTGCCATCAAACAGGCACAGGAGGCGCTGCAGCTGGCGCGTGATCAGGCATTGGAGGCCAGCAAGGCCAAGAGCCATTTGCTGGCCAAGGTCAGCCACGAACTGCGCACGCCATTGGGCGGTGTGCTGGGGTTTGCCGAGTTGTTAAAGGATCTCGCGTTCGGCGATCTGAATCCCGAGCAGAAAAAGGCTGTCGCCGAGATCATCCAGAGCACGAACTACCTCAATTCCATGGTCAATGAACTGCTCGATCAGGCGCAGGTGGAGGCTAACCGGGTGATCCTCCAGCGGAAGAGCTTCGCCCCGGTCGGTCTGCTGCAGCAGATCACTGCCGCGCTTGGCGGGGTGGCGCGCAGCAAGGGGTTGGAGTTCACTGCCTCCATCGCCCCGGACCTGCCGGGAGAACTCTATGAGGATGAGCGCCGCCTGCGGCAGATCCTGACCAACCTGATCGTGAACGCCATCAAGTTCACCAAACAGGGGAGGGTGATGGTGCGCCTGTTGTCCGTGGACAGGGATCACTGGGGCATCCAGGTGTCCGATACGGGCATCGGAATTTCCAGGGAGTTTCAATCCAGCGTTTTCGAGCCGTTCAAACAGGCCGACAATGCCGTCACCCATGAAAACCGCGGCATCGGGCTGGGCCTTTCCATCACCAAGCAATTGGTGGAAATCATGGGTGGGGAGATTCAATTCCAAAGCGAGATGGGCAAGGGAACCACGTTTACCGTCACTTTGCCGATTGAAAAGCCTGTCGAGTTAAAAATCAGCGGGGTGGCCGTTTCCAAATGAACCTTCCGAGGCGCACATCATGACTGGATCACTGGCTTTCATCATCGAAGATGATCCGCAAAATAACCAGATATTCACCATCACGCTCAAGAACAATTTTTCGGTTGAGGCTTTCACGGATGGAGATTCGGCAAGGGTGCGCCTGCAGGAATCGATTCCGGACCTGATCGTCCTGGATTTGAACCTGCCCGGCACGTCCGGCAGAGAACTCCTGAGGGACATTCACGTGGATCCGCGCCTGACGAAGACTCGCATCATCCTGGCCACGGCCGACGACCGTCAGGCTGAGGTCGTGCGCGATCAGGCGGATGTGGTCCTGCTGAAACCGATCAGCCCGGGGCTGTTGCGCGATCTGGCCGAACGGCTGAACGCTCCAAAGCGGAGGACGAGCGGGTGAAATTATCTTGCGGCAGGGGGCAATCCAGACCGGTGAGGCTTCCTTTTCGGGAGCCCAAATCCCAACCAGGGATATGGGAAAAAATGAGTAGGGAAAACGGGTAGTTGCTTCGGTACATCTCTGAAGGACGACTGGGTATGATGCCTTCATACTTCGAACAAGGAGCCTTCGAGATGGCCAAGGTATGGGAACTGCTGGACAGGGCAAACCAATTAATCGGCTCGAGACGAGATTCCGAGGCCCAGCTCATCCTGGATGAGGTGCTGCGCCTCGATCCCCAGAACATGGATGCCTGGGAGGCTTATATGCGCCTGTGCAGGACGCAGGGGGATTTCGAGGGGTTGAAGAACTACATCCGGTTGATCTGGGAAACGCGCGTGCGCGAGGAGGATTACCTGCAGGCCATGCAGCGCTTCCTGCTCCAGCGCGTGGAGGAAAGGATGCAGGGGGTTTAGATTGCCTGTCTCCGCCGCCATCTTTGTCAGACCAGAGCCGGACCCGGCGCATTGACAGGGCCGGGTCTTTCATTGCATAATCGTCCCACGGTGGCTGCGTTCGTATTTCAAAGGAGTATGACATGCCCACGAACCTCCAGGATCTGATCAACGACTGGCTGGCGCGCATCGAACTCAATCAGAAGGCGCACTGGATCTCTCTGGAGCGCCTCGACCGCATGCATTTTTCCATCGGTTTGGCGGCGATCATCCTGAGCACGCTTGCCGGAGCGACCCTGCTGATCGGGACGGGGGATGTATATATTCGATCCTTTGCCGGCCTGATCGCCCTGGTGGCGGCCGTGCTTGTGGGCATTCAGACATTTTTCAATCATGCGCGTCGGTCCGGTATGCACCGTGCCACATCCACCCAGTTGAGCCATCTGAGACGGGAGATCGAGGGGATCGAGAAGCTGCCCTTGAAGTATCTGAAAACCCAGGATGAAGTCCTGTTGAACATCGCCGACCGCCTGCAGCGCATAGAGGAATCCGTTCCGCAGGTGGACCGGGAGATCATCCGTGAGATTCGCAGCCGCAGCCAGAGCTCCGACCTGCTCCTGAAGAAGATGAAGAAAAAGTAACCAGGCGCAAGCCGCGTTCTACCGTTCTTTTGCCCTCACAGCCTAATATTTTGCCTCTGTTATAATCCCTTTCCTGTGAAAGGGAAATCATGCTTAAGGGCTTTGTAAAACTGTTCAGCGGCGATCCCACGCGGAAGACCGTTGAACAATGGAATGAACTGGCCGCGCAGGTCAACGCGCTCGAGGCGGAATATGAGTCGCTCAGCGATGACGCCCTGCGCGCAAAGACCGAGGAATTCAAGTCGAGTCTGCCCCCCTCTGTTTCTCCCCCCATTTTCTCGGAATACGGGGGGAGTGAAGAGGGGGGTCTAAACGGCCTCATGCCCCACGCCTTCGCGGCGGTGCGCGAGGCTTCCAAGCGCACGCTGGGCCTGCGGCATTACGACGTGCAGATCATCGGAGGCGCGGTGCTGCATACAGGCCAGATTGCCGAGATGCGCACCGGCGAAGGCAAGACCCTGGTCGCCACCCTGCCGATCTACCTGAACGCGCTGAGCGGACGCGGCGTGCACCTGGTCACGGTCAACGATTACCTTGCCCGCCGCGACGCGCGCTGGATGGCGCCCATCTTCCTTGCGCTCGGCCTGAGCGTGGGCGTATTGCAGATGGCCGCGGTCACCGAGAACGGCAAGAAAGCCTTCCTGGTGGACTTCGAACGCGAATCCCCTCACGAGGATCAGAATCACCTGCGCATGGTGGACCGCGCCGAGGCCTACCGCGCCGACGTCGTCTATGGCACAAATTCCGAGTTCGGTTTCGATTACCTGCGCGACAACATGGCCATGCGATTGGATGCGCGCGTACAGCGCGGCCACCACTACGCCATCGTGGACGAGGTCGACAATGTGCTGATCGACGAGGCGCGCACACCGCTGATCATCTCCGGGCCGGCCTCCGGCGACCTCGAATGGTACGGCCGCATGGCCCAAAAGGTCAAGCAGATCAAGCCCGAGGACTGCGAGGTGGACGAGAAGAACCGCACCGTCAACCTGACCGAGGTGGGCATCAGCCGCGTGGAATCGATCCTTGGCATGCAGCTGCTCGACCCGGACCGCCCCGAAGACCTGACTCCCGAACAGGCGCGTTTATCCGGCTACCTCGAACAGGCGCTGAGGGCGCAATTCCTCTTCCATCGCAATAAGGATTACCTCGTCCAGGCGGGCAAGGTGGTGATCGTGGACGAGTTCACCGGCCGGCTGATGCCCGGTCGCCGCTGGAGCGATGGACTGCACCAGGCTGTGGAGGCCAAGGAGGGCGTGAAGGTCGAGCCGGAGTCGGTCACGTACGCCACGATCACCTTGCAGAACTACTTCCGCATGTATAAAAAACTTGCGGGCATGACCGGAACTGCGCTGACCGAGGCGGAGGAGTTCAACAAGATCTACAAGCTTGAGGTGGGAGCCATCCCGCCCAACCTCGAATATCAATCTTACGGCGAGCAGGCCGCCCTGACGGAGATCAAGGCGAAGGATGATGACGGGTACGCGTATTCCTATTTCGCCCGTCAGGGAGAAACCGAGCCGCTGTTCTACCGCCGCAAGGATTATCCCGACGTCATCTTTCGCACGGTCGAATCCAAGCTGCGCGCCATCGTGACCGAGATCATCCGCGATCATGTGCTGGGCCGGCCGCTGCTGGTCGGTACGACCTCGGTGGAGTCCTCCGACCGCCTCTCGAACCGGTTGAAGGCGGAAGCCGTGCGGCGCCTGATGCAATTGACCCTCGTCCGCGACGCCTACCTGCGCGCAAAAAATATGGAAGAGGACGGCCGCCTGATCGTGGACCTGGTGCCGTTCAACGAACCGATCGAGAAGATCTCCCCCGACGCCCTGCGCAAATTCATCGCGCCTCACGGCCTGACCAGCATCAGTCTGGAGGAGGGGGAAAATCTGAATCGCATGCTGGAACTCCTGCGTCTGCCGCCGGAATCCAGCGCGCGCCTGAAGGCTGTGCTGCGGGGCGGTGTGCCGCATCAGGTGTTGAACGCACGCAAGCATACGGAGGAGTCACAGATCATCGCCGGTGCCGGCGCCTTCGGTGCGGTGACCATCGCCACGAACATGGCCGGCCGCGGCGTGGATATCAAACTGGGGGGCGAACTGGCCGAGGAGGTCATCACGGCGGTGAATCGCGTGCTCGGCCGCTCGGGCTTCAAGGATCCGTTCGACATGTCGCTCGAGGAGCGGCGCGAGGCGTTGAAGAACATCGATCCCTCG
>VGNF01000161.1 GCA_016866195.1 Chloroflexota bacterium
CTGGCTGGCGGGTTTATCCAACTCCATTTCTTTTTCCTCCAGAATCTAAAGCGGAATGAGCAGAGCAAGAGCTCATTCCGCTTCTTCCTTCACCTTTCACTTTTGCTCAAACAGCCAAAGTTCAGGGCTTTTTTGTTTAAGGGGAGGATGTTCGAGGATTTCGCCCCGCCTCGGGGCACTTTTTCAACGTTCATCCGAATGTAAAAGTTGGCATTCCTTCTGTCTTTGTCACAATCCTGAACAAGCTGCCGGAGTGTGGATATTGATCGAGATCGGATCTGTTCAATCCTTGCCGTGCGGAGGTGACGTAGAGTTCGTTCATATCCCTCCCGCCGAAGACACACGAGGAGGCGTGCAGCGCGGGGACCGGGATTTGTTCCAGCAGCTGGCCAGCCTTCGGGTCCCAACGTGTGACCTGCGCGCCGCCCCACATCGCGATCCACAGGTTTCCCTCCACATCCGAGGTCATGCCGTCCGGCCAACCAAGTTGTTCCGGGATTTGAAACGCCGGCCGGGGATATGCAATCTCTCCGCTTGTCAGATCGTAATCGAAGGCGGTGACGATTCGCGTGGGCGTATCGATGTAATAGAAGGTCTGATGATCCGGGCTCCACGCCAGGCCGTTCGAAATGTGAATCCCATCGAGCAGGCGCCGCGCCTGGCCGCCATCAAAGGAATACAGCGAACCAGAGGCTTCCTTCTCATTTGAATCCATGGTGCCGACCAGGAAGCGGCCGGCCGGGTCGCACTTGCCGTCGTTGATGCGGTTGATTGGCGGTTCCGATTCGAGACGCGCGAGCACCTGCAGTTCACCGGAGGCCGGGTTGAGGTCCGCGAGGGATACGCCTTTTCCCAGGAGCAGGTGTCCATCTTTGCGGGGCGCGAGACATCCAACGGTTTCATCCAGCTGGGTCAGTGGATCCGGCCCCGCGTAGGCGCGTTTCCCGACGATGTCCACCCAGTACAGGATTCCCTGTCGCGCATCCCAGGCCGGCCCCTCACCGAGGATGGCTTTGGCGTCGAGGAACAGTTCCGCCTGCATTCTAGAACCAATCACGTTTATAGAAGATGATCGTGGCGGTTGTCGTGAGTGCAATGGCAATCCCAAACACCATGAGGAAGGCCAGTGGGTGACTATCCCCCGGCAGGTTTACATTCATTCCATAGAATGCCGCCACAGTGCCGGGCAGGCTGACGATGATGGTGAGCGCCGCCAGCGCCTTCATTACGGTGTTCAGGTTGTTGGATATGATCGAAGCAAAAGCATCCATCATGCTGGAAAGGATTTCAGTATTGATGTTGGTCATCTGGATGGCCTGCTGGTTCTCGGTCAGCACGTCCTCCAGCAGGTCCTGGTCCTCCTCATAGTAATTGAAGAGCTGCGTGCGCTGGACGCGTTCCATCATCACCTCGTTGGAACGCAGCGCCGTGGCGAAGTAGGTGAGGCATTTCTGATACTTGAGCAATTCCAGCACCTCACGGTTGCGGGTGGATTTTTGCAGCTGGTCTTCGATCATTTCGGTGGCGCGGTTGATCTCGCGCAGCAGGTTCAGGTAGCGCACGGCGGTTTCGAGGAAGATGTACAGGGTCAGGCGGTAACGCTTGCCCGTTTTCATCAGGCGGTATTTGCGGTTCACCAGCACGCGGAAGATATCGCTCTCGTGCAGGCATATGGTGATGATCTTGTTCCCGAGGATCATGATCCCGAGCGGGGCGGTGGTATAGGGGATGTCGCTTTCCGGTTGGTGAATGGGAATGCGCAGCAGGATGAAGGTGTTGTCTTCATCGCGTTCCATGCGCGCCATTTCGTCCTGATCGAGGGAATAATTGATGTAATCCAGGTCCATCCCCCAGTCCATCAATTTCCTGATTTCCTCCGGCGTCGGGTTGGACACATTCGCCCAGGCGCCGTTCACCATGGTGTCGACCTGTTCCAGGCCTTCCTCGGTCGTCTTGTAGATGCTGATCATGGCTGCCTCCTTGCGTGAGGTGACGTCACGCGGAGGCGCGCCGCGCTCCTACGTGACGTGTGTATCCGATTTCAACGCGTGCCTCCTCCAGCGGCTTGCACTGGGAGGATTGTCATCCAAAGAATCTTGTCCGCTCTCGTCCATGTAATATGAATTTCCTTGCCTTGCTTTCTGTTCAATTGTACGCCTGTTGAATAAATCAGACAAGTTAGTAGGATCATTTCCCCAATTTATTCTGGGCGGGCCGAAAATCGCGTGCGAGAGGCCATGCGCTTGCTTCGAGATTGTTCTTCGGTATTCAGACTGAGGTTAATGGCCGGGGGTGGATTGTTATGATGCGGTGGGCAGAATTTCGCGGCAGCGATCCACATCCCTCTGGATCTGTTGGATCAAGGCCTCCACCGAATCGAATTTCAGTTCGTCGCGCAGCCGGGCGACGAATTCCAGTTTCAATTCCTCCCCGTAGAAGTCGCGTTCGAAATCCAGCAGATAGGCCTCCACCGAATCGAATTTCAGTTCGTCGCGCAGCCGGGCGACGAATTCCAGTTTCAATTCCTCCCCGTAGAAGTCGCGTTCGAAATCCAGCAGATAGGCCTCCACGCTGGGGACCTGCCGTTCCGGTGTGAAGGTCGGGTTGAAGCCGACGTTCGTGGCCGCCATCAATCTCTCCCTGCCGAGGTGCGCCCAGCAGGCGTAGATGCCGTTAGCTGGAACGACCTTTTGTTTCGGGTAATCGATATTAGCGGTGGGGAAGCCGAGCTTCTTGCCGCGCCCCTCGCCGTGGATCACCGCTCCGCTGATCGTATAGCAGTGACCGAGCAGGTTCGCGGCCTCAGCCACGTTCCCCGTGCGGACGAGTTTGCGAATCTCGGTGGAGGAGATCACGCCGCTCTCGTCGCCGACGGCGTCGATCACTTCGACCGTGTAGCCCTGTTCCAATCCCAACTCGGCGAGGCGCGAGGCATTTCCCTCACGATTCTTTCCAAGCGCAAAATCATAGCCGATGAGCAGATGTTTGATCCCAAGCGACTGCTTGAGGCGGTTCATGTACTCCCGCGCGGAGACGTTCGACAGTTCGTGTGTGAAGCGCTGGGTAATGACGAAATCCGCTCCCAGATCCCCCAGCAGGTCGGCGCGCTCCTCGACCGTCGTCAGGCATTGGATCTCCCGGCCGCTGAGAATGTTGGCCGGGTGAGGATCAAAGGTCAGGACGACTGCCGGGGCGCCCTGGGCGCGCGCGCCGTTGACGAGTCTGTGCACGATCTCCTGATGACCGCGATGGACTCCATCGAAGACGCCAATGGTGAGCCAGGCAGTTGCAAGGGAAACTTCCTCGGGTGAATGGAAATGCTGCATGGAAATGGTCTCAACGAAGTCCCCGGTACCGGAATGTCATTGCGAGGAGGGTGTATTTCCCAACGACACTTGCACCGCACTCCCACTCGCTTCGCTCGGGGACTTCGTGCGTTTCCTGACACCGTCCGTCAGGACAGGTGCGGTGCAGTGCAGGTGAGCAATCCCTCTCATAATCCGGGAGATTGCTTCCCGGGAAGAACACCAGGACAGGCGGGCTGGGTCTCGATATGGGCGAGAAGATCGCTCACCCCACTCGACCATCAGCCCTCGCAATGACATACGAATTATTCCGAGGCGAAGAACACCTTCTTGGGCTGCCACTCGTTCGAACCGTCTTCGTTGACCGTGAGTTCCATCAACGCGACCAACTCGCCCTGTGTACTGACCCCTCGAACCCGGGTGTGCTGGGTATCTGCTTCCTTGGCCTTGACGCGGTGCCCGTGACGCACGCCTTCCACCTCATCCGGGCTGAGTTCGACGGCCGGCCAATCCCCAAGCGCCTCGGCGGCGGGGATCAGGTATTGATACCAGTTGCCGGCCTGGAAGGCTTCCTGTAATTTGCGCAGCGGTGTGGCATCGCGCAGGGAAAATCGTCCGCTCTTCGTACGGCGCAGACCGACGAGGTAGGCGCCGCATCCGAGCTTTATACCGAGATCGTTTGCCAACGAACGGACATAGGTTCCGGAGGAGCAGTGCACGTCTATGACCACTTCCGGGGGAGCCCACTCGAGAACCTCGAGGTGATGCACGGTGATCGTGCGAGGGGTAAGCTCCACCGCCTCTCCCTTGCGCGCCATTTCATAGGCCTTTCGTCCCTGTACCTTGACCGCGGAATAAGGCGGAGGGGTTTGTTCGATCTCTCCCACGAAGGTCTTAAGCGCTTCTTCGAACTGAGCCTCGGTCACATTGGCTGGCGAGTCGGTCTTTGTCATACGCCCGTCCGAGTCGAACGTGTCCGTCGAACCGCCGAGGCGGATGATGGCCTGGTACCGTTTGTCGGAAGCCGAGACATATTCGCTCAACCGCACCGCCGGACCGACCAGAATTACAAGAACGCCCGAGGCGCGCGGGTCGAGCGTGCCGGTGTGCCCGGCGCGGCGCAAACCGGTTCCATTGCGGATGATCTGCACCACATCGTGCGAGGTCATGCCAACGGGTTTATCCACGACCAGCACTCCGGATATGGCATTCTTCAAGTCCTGACTGTTCATTCTGCAATTCCTCCTGATTACACCACTCTCAACAATTATGACATAGATGTGCGAATATGCAAGTCAAATTTTCCTGTCCCCTACCCTACAACCCAAGCAGTGTGCGCGTCCGTGTCAGCACTTCCTTTTGAACATCGCCCATGCTTCCCTGAACGTCCGCGCCCGCCGCAGCCGCATGGCCGCCACCCTGGAAGGATTTGGCAACCTGCGATACATCGATGCCCTGCTCCAGCGCGCGCCAGGAGATCTTGACATGATGGTCGTTTTGTTCGACGAAAATCATACCCACTTTGTTGCCGTCGATGGCGGAGATCAAGTTGATCAGATCGGCATCATCGTTGCCTCCGTAGCCGGCGGATTTCCGGTCCGCCAGGGTCAGTGTCCCCCAGACGATTCCGTGACGGCTCTCGAGGCTGGAAAGACCCGCGCCCCAGTAGCGCGCCGCCGAAAAGGATTTTCTCACCAGCGACCGCATGTATAGATCGGTCATGTCTGCGCCGGCCTCCATCAGGGCGGCGGCCTGGCGCAGCGCTTCCGGGGTTGTGTTGGAGGTGCGGAACCCGAGGGTATCGGTGACGATGCCGGTCAACAGCGCAGCAGCGACCGGCTGTGAGATCCTCAAACCCCATTGCGGCATGTGATTGGTGAGAATGGCGGCGGTGGCGACCTCCTCCGCTTCGATCAGGTTGATCGTTCCGAAATTCTCGTTCGTCTTGTGATGGTCGATGTTGATGTCGGGCGGGGAGAACGATTCAAATACCCTGCCCAGGCGCTTGAAATCGGCACAGTCCACGGCGATGAACGTATCGAATTCACCTTTCGGTTCGCGCAAGACCTGTTGGCTGCCTTCGAGATGCTTGAAAGAAGAGGGGATGCCATCGGCCAGCACCATCTGAACGGATTTACCGAGATCCTGCAGCGCCAATCCCAACCCCAGCAGGGACCCGATTGCGTCCCCGTCCGGCCGCACGTGCGAGGCGATGAGAATATTGCCGGCAACTCCCAGCCTGGTCTTGATCTCCCCGGATATGGATGTGTTCATGGTTACCCCGTATTCTCCCTGTCTATTTCCTCTCCCTCAAACCTGACAGAATCCTCTCGATGTGATCCGCGTTTTCCGGCGTCGGATCCCAGTGAAATCTCAACCTTGGAAAGGTGCGCAACTCGACCCGCGTCGCAAGCGCCCGCCGAAGAAATCCGCCGGCGGATTCCAGCCCGGCGAGCACCTCCGCCGAACGGACCGATCCCTCCACCGCGGAAACGTACACATCCGCGTACGCCAGTTCACGATCGATGCGGACATCCGTCACGAAGATCTGCTTCAGGCGCGGGTCATTGACCTCGTGGAGGAGCATCTCGGAGAGTTCCTGACGCACGCGGTCCGCGATGCGTTGCAGTCGAATCCCTGTGGGCATTCCGGGTCAACCCGCCTGTTCACCCTTTTCGACCACATAGCAGATCAGCTGATCGCCGACCTGAATGTTGCTGAAATTCTTGAATCCCACGCCGCATTCGAATCCCTGGCGCATCTCCTTGACGTCCTCCTTCTCGTGCCGCAGGGAGGACAGGTCGCCTTCGTACACCAGGTCGGTGGCGTGATACAGGCGGACGCGTGCGCCGCGGCGCAATTCGCCATCGGTGACCTTGCAGCCGGCGACCTTGCCGAATTTCGAGGCGGAGAAGACCTGCAAGACCGTGGCGCGGCCGATGACCTTTTCCACGATCTCCGGCTCGAGCATGCCCTTGAGAGCTTTTTCGATGTCCTCGGTCAGGCGGTAGATGATCTCGTACAGGCGGATATCCACGCCTTCCTTTTCCGCCATGCGGCGGGCATCCACATCGGCCTGAACGTTAAAGCCGACGATGATGGCCCTGGAAGCCGAGGCCAGCATGACATCGTTGTTACCGATGTTGCCGGTCTCTGCATGCAGGATGTGCAAGCCGATTTCCCCTTCGCCGAGCTTGTTCAATTCGGAAATGATCGGATCCAGCGATCCCTGCACGTCCGCCTTGAGGATGAGATTGAGCTCCCGGGCATCACCCGCCTGGACGTTCGCGAATAGATCCTCCAGCGACACCTTCTTTTTCGATTGCGCCTGGGTCCTGGCGGCTTCGACGCGTTCGCCAACGATGGCGCGCGCCTCCCGATCGGACTCCACCACCTGGAACAGATCGCCGGCGGAGGGAACATCGCTCAAGCCGAGGACCGAGACCGGTGTCGAAGGTCCGGCCTTCTTAATGGGTTTGCCCTTGAAATCGGTGATGGCGCGCAATTTGCCGTGCGCAATCCCCGCGACGACGATGTCGCCTGCCTGAAGCGTTCCATTTTGAACGAGAAGGGTGGCGAGCACGCCTTTGGATTTGTCCACCTCGGCTTCGATGACCGTTCCGATCACCTTGCCCTCCGGGTTGGCCTTGATTTCATTGCTGTCGGCTACGAGCAGAATGCCTTCCAGAAGATCGTCGATTCCCTGCAACTGTTTCGCGGAGACCGGTACGACCATGGTGCTGCCGCCCCAATCGTCGGGAACGAGTTCCAGTTCGGCCAGCTGCTGCTTGACGCGGTCCTGATTGGCGTTGGGCTTGTCGATCTTGTTCAGCGCCACCATGATCGGTACGCGCGCCGCTTTGGCGTGGGCAATGGCTTCGCGCGTCTGCGGCATTACGCCATCGTCGGCCGCCACCACCAGCACGACGATATCCGCACCCTGTGCGCCGCGTGCGCGCATCTGCGTGAAGGCTGCATGGCCGGGCGTATCCAGGAAGGTGATCAACCGGCCTTTTCGTTCCACCTGGTAGGCACCGATATGCTGGGTGATTCCCCCGGCCTCACCGGCAGCCACCTCGGTCTGGCGGATGGCATCGAGCAGGCTGGTTTTCCCATGATCGACATGCCCGAGGATGGTCACCACCGGCGGGCGTGATTTCAGCCGCGCCCCATCCTCCCCGGCGATCATCTGCCGCCAAAGCGGGACCTCGCCGGATTCCTCTGGTTTCTGTGCTTCGACCACCTCCAGGACCGCCTCGAGGCCGTATTCGGCCACCACGATCGCGGCGGTGTCGAAATCCACCGCCTGATTGATGGTCGCCATCACGCCATTGGTCATCAGTTTTTTGATCAGATCGATCGGGCTTTTTTCAATCTTCTGCGCCAGATCGCGGATCACGATGCTGGCGGGTAATTCGATCCTGTTTCCATTGTTGCTCATAGGCCACCTCCTTGCGAAATTGCAGACGGTACAAAGTCTGCACAGAAACGATCTTTCCAACCAGCAGCCTGTGAGCGAGTGGCTATTCGTTCACATGGGTTTGCTGATCGGTCCCGGCCTCGTGCGGCAGGGAGTTCATGAATGATTCCAAACCGGCGCGGTCCGCCGCAGTCAATTCCACTTTGAGCGCCTGTGAAAGTCCACCGGTCAATCCTCGCTGCCAGCAGGCACGCCGGTCATGCAGGTAGGCGCCTCGTCCGGCCCGTTTTCCGGTTGGATCGATGCACACCCCTTCCGCCGTGCGAACAATGCGGATCATCTGCCGTTTGGGCAGGACGTCCCGGCATCCCACACAGGTCCGTTGGGGTACATGCTTTACGCGGTGGACGGTTTTCCTTGTCACCTTCACTTTTTCCTCTCCTCTCAGGAGGAGAGATTCACCCTACCACTCCGATTCAATGTCTTCCGTGCCGCGTTTGTGCTTCTTCCGCCCGACCACCTCACCGAGGTCCTCATCGAACTGAAGTTCAACACCTTTCTTCTTACCCTTCTTGCCCTTCTTTTTATCCGCGGAGTCTTCTTCGAGGGCGCCGGCGTTCTGGAAGATCTCGGGCTTCATCTTGAATAATTCATCGAGGGAGACGCCGTCCTTCGCGAATTCACCCTCAACTTCCTCCTCCGCCTGTCGCTTCGTCTCCTTGCGGGCATCGGTAAGTTTTTTACCAGCCGCTATTCTTT
>VGNF01000162.1 GCA_016866195.1 Chloroflexota bacterium
TTGGCGTCTGGTCGCGGCAGACCAGGATCGCATCCGACATCACATCCCCGACCGATTCGCGTTTCGCCTTTTCACCTTCGACCAGGCTTGCGACGAAATCGGAGATGGAGATCACCCCGACCGGTTTCCCCGCATCCATGACCACAAGGCGGCTGACGTCGTATTTGATGAGCTCTTCGACCGCGATCGAAAGCGGGGTGTTGGCATCCACGGCTGTGACGGGGTGGGACATCAAATCGGAGGCGGTCAACTTGCGCATCGTGGCCAGGCTCTCGGAATCGGAGGAAAGCCATTCGCCGGCCAGCAGGTCAAAGTCGGATAGGATACCGAGCACGCGACCCGCCCGATCGGTGACCAACAGGGCATGCACATGATGCTGGTTCAGCAGCACTGCAACCTGTCCCAGCGTCGCGTCGGGTTTGCAGGTGATCACTCCGGCATGCATCAGGTCCCGTACGAGTTTCGCCATAGCGGCTCCTTATACTTCGTCCACATCCTTGTACCACTTGACACGGTCACCCACGCGATCGCGCAAGCGCCAGGCCAGTGATTTGGGTTCCGCGTTGATGCGTTCGGTCGATTCGTTCACCTTGGTTTCCACAACGGACTTTTGGTCCTGTGAAAGTTGGGCGTACCCATGGGCGAGCTGCTTCACCTTGTCCAGATTCATGGTGGTGGTACGCCACAAGCCCCAATCGTTGGCGCATAACTCTGCAACGCGCTTGATATTGATCGTATTCTGGTCCGTCTCGCCCAGGGCATGTTCAAGGAAGAGCATGATCGTGTCGATCACGTCCTTTTCGTTGATCTGTACAATCTGCATCTTTTCCAGCAGAAGCTCCGCCAGAGGGATGGTGGGTGAATCGACCTCGAGACGGTCCTTCCAGTAGATGGTATGACAGAAATCCAGCTTCTCGTAGAAGATATCGACATGCAACCCGCTCCCGGGATTGTCGAAGATCGCGCGATCCCCCTCGGAGGCGATGAACACCTCGCGGTTTTCCTGGTAACCGAGGGTGCTCATGAGGTCCGAGATCTGTTTGTTTTGCCGGCTGTAGGCTCCGAAGTCAATATCAGTATAGGCTCGTCCCATGGCCGCCTGCAGGTATCCGTATTCGGGGCAGTGCATTTGAAAGGCCAGTGAACCGATCACTCTCAAGAGAATTCCTGCCTGGTCACTGGCTTGTAATATTCGTTTCAATTCGTTTTCAAACTTTTCCCGCTCTGTACGGTCCTGCTCTCCCATCCCGATGGAACCCTGCGTCATGCTGAGTCTCCTGACATGAGAATGTTTGTGGAAATCACGAAAACGGACTCTTGAAAAGGGCTTTTCTTATTTGATAGGAATACTGGCGGAATTATAATGAAAAAATCAAAAACTTGCAAATTTCATCAGATTCTAATATAATCCGCGCTCAAAGCACTCAATTTCCATCACGTCCTGGCGGACGAAATAATGAGTAAACCACTCATTCCAGCCCAACGGCGAGAGCGGATTCAGGAATTTCTGGCGGTCCATCAAATTGCCCGTACGGTCGATTTGTGTGACCTGCTCGAAACCTCCGAAGCGACGGTTCGCCGCGACCTGGAATGGCTGGAGCAGAAGGGGGTTTTGGAACGGACGCACGGGGGGGCCATTCTCAATCAGCGCATCCTGCTTGAACAGGAGTACCAACAGCGCGCCCAGATTCACCCTGAGGAAAAGCGCAAGATAGGTCAACTCGCCGCCTCACTCATCGAGGCTGGTGACATTGTGTTCGTCAACAGCGGCACAACTGCGACCCAGGTGCTGCGTCACATTCGATCCGATTCGCAAATCACGGTGTTCACCAACAACCTCAGCGCCGCCCTGGAGTTAGGAACGCCCGGATTTCATTACCACATGATCGGAGGCGAATTCCAGCCGCGCTCGAATTCGCTGGCTGGCCGATTCGCGGTGGAGAATCTGAAACAGGTGTACGCCAACAAGGTCATCCTCGGCGTGGATGGGATCAGCCTCAAGCACGGTTGCACCGTCCCCACGAACGGGGAGGCGGAAGTGGTGCGGCAGATGATCGAGCGCACGAAGGGGCAGGTCATCGTCGCCACGGATCACAGCAAGTGGGGGGTGGTGTCGAATTTCCAGGTGGCAACCATCGATGAGGTCGACCGCCTCATCACGGATGACGGACTAGACACCTCGACGATCGAAGCGCTAAAAGCCCACAATGTCGAATGCCTGTTGGCGGAAAGCCATCTCATCCCAGCCTGAGTCGGCGGGCAAGTAGACCAGGTTGTAATCCCGGAGGAGTGATGCCATTTTTTTCAAAGAAATCCAGGAGGGAACCCACCCGCTTGTTCTATGCGACCGACCTGCATGGTTCGGAGCGCACCTTCCGTAAATTCATCAATGCCGGGAAATTCTACGAGGCGAATGTCATCGTAATGGGGGGGGACATCCAGGGCAAACTGCTCATCCCGATCATCAAGGAGGGGAATGGAAATTACCGCGCCACCGTGCAGGGCCGCGTGGAACACATGACTACACAGGAGGAATTGACCGCGCTGACCGCGCGACTCGATACGCTCGGCTTCTATTACAGGGTGATGGATGAAGATGAATACCGTGTTCTCTCCGCCGACCAGAAGGCGGTGGATGGATTGTTCCACGAAGAGGCGCGCATGAAGCTCTCGCGCTGGGTGGATTTGGCGGAAGAACGACTGAACGGCACGGGGATCAAGTGCTTCGTCACGGGCGGAAACGACGACGAGTGGGATGTGTTGTCGGAGCTTAAGCGCGAGGGCACGCAATCGCTCGTTGCCTGCGAGAACGAGATGGTGATGGTGGATGACGACCACTCGATGATCTCGGTGGGGATTAGCACGCCCACACCGTGGAAGACCCCGCGCGAGACCACCGAGGAGGAATTGGGAAAAATGATCGAGGAGATGGCTGCGAAAGTCCCCGATATGCAGAAGGCTATCTTCAATTTCCACGACCCGCCGAAGGACTCGACCTTGGATACCTGCCCGATGCTGGATTGGTCCAAGGATCCTCCTACGCAGATCGTACAGGGCGGACAGGTCGTCATGCACGGAGCGGGCAGCGCCTCAGTTCGGGCGGCCATCGAAAAATATCATCCCATGCTCGGGCTGCACGGACATATTCACGAATCCCAGTCCGTGGCAAAGATCGGCCGCACGACCTGCATCAACCCGGGCAGTGAATATGCCGAAGGTGTCTTGCGCGGGTGCCTGGTGAACTTTTCCGATGGTGAAGTTGTGGGTTATCAAATGACGAGCGGTTGAGCGAAAGGAGGCGCGTATCGAGGAAATGCCGGCCATTGAGAGGTGAGTGGAACGTGGAGCCTGAACTCCAATAATTTTTCATTCCAAAGGAGAAATTCAATGCCTACGAAAAAACCTGAAGTCTTTACTCGAAAAGCCTCGGGTCTAGTCCGTGTCATGTCGCCGTACTCCGCCTTTGTCTATAACATCCTGACCATGGGATTGATCTTTCCCTGGACGTACCTGTGGGCGCCGGGCGCGCTGCCCGGCGGCAAACTCGTCTGGGGCATCCTGTTGGCGATGTTGATCGAAATCCCC
The DNA here is from genome assembly GCA_016866195.1 of Chloroflexota bacterium. GTDB lineage: Bacteria > Chloroflexota > Anaerolineae > Anaerolineales > Villigracilaceae > VGNF01. Next base: position 3,586 of record VGNF01000162.1, read on the forward strand.
ATCGCATATGTTTATGTATGGCTTTCCACGGCTCTCCCGCCTTCCGGTGGTGATTATGTCTTTCAGAGCCGCGTTTTCGGCGGAGGTTTGGCCTTCACAATCGTGATGTCCGGATTCGTGATCTGGATCCTGCAATGGGTGGCGCTTTCAGGCTGGCTGGTCTCGTATCTCGGATTTGCGCCCCTATTCCTCGGCCTGGGTGCAACAACGGGCAACGCGGGACTTTCCAGTCTGGGAGTCTGGTTTACCCAACCCAGCGGGATCGTGATTGTCAGCATCCTGAATGCCTTCCTCTCACTCATTCTGCTGACCAGCGGTTTCAAGAACTATGTCCGCTTTCAGCATGTGATGTGGTGGGGTACGTTGTTGTGCTTTGCCACCGTATTCATCGTTCTCTTTACCACGCCTGCCTCTGAGTTCGTTTCACGCCTTAACGCTTTTGCAGTCGCATCAGGAGGTGTCGAAAACTTCTACCAGACCGCTGTGGACGCTGTCAAAGCCGCGGGAATCGACCTCAACCCTCCATTCGGCCTCATGGCCACACTGCTCATCGCTCCCATTGCCTGGACATCCCTTCAATGGGCAACCTATTCGGCTCAACAAAACGGTGAGATCAAGGATGCACGCAATTTCAGCGCACAGACCTTTGTCATGGTTGGCTCCCTGATCGCAACGGGTTTATTGCTGGCATTGCTGGCCGTTGGAATTGAACGTGTGGCGCCTGCGGAATTCCTCACAGTAGCGGGAGCAGGGTACTGGTCGTTGATCGGTGAGGCGAATATCGCCGGCTTCAATTTGTGGCCCCCGATTATCGCCGTGGCCCTCACGGCCAGCCCGATCGTGGTATTGATCATCGGTCTGGGTTACCTGCTCAACGGATTCCAGATCGTTTGCAACTGTTACATCGGCATGACACGTGTGCTGGTGGCGATGTCCCTCGACCGCCTGCTGCCGGATTGGTTCAGCAAGGTGAGCGAGAAATATCATACGCCGGTAAACGCTCACTGGGCGTATTTCCTTGCCAGTATCCCGGTCATTTGGGCTTATAACAATGTCGGAGGCTGGATTGGCCTCACACTGGGTGTAACCTTCGGATGCGGTTACGTCTTTATCATCACCTGCCTGGCCGGAGCCCTCCTGCCTTATCGGGCCAAGGAACTATACCAGGCTTCACCTGGAGCGAAATATCAGGTCAGCGGATATGTTGGTTTGCTGTTCACCTTGATCGGCGCCGTTGGATTTGTGTGGATCTCCTGGATGCTGGCTCCGCAGGCCTTTGCCAATTCCGCGATCCTGGTGTGGCTGGTTAGGCTCGGCTCTCTCGTTGCCGTGCTTCTCTTCTTGTACCCCATGCGCCAGCAGTTGGTAGAGTGGTCGAGCGGCAAACCAATGCCATGGCTCTCTGCGCTGGGAATGCTCGGTGGAGGTTTCGGCATGGCGATGGTGGTGGCTTTCCTGCTTGCACCACAGTTGGGCGTGCTCGGCAACTGGAACTTTGAGAACCTCCCCTCCGGTCTTTGGGCACAAATCATTGCCTTTGGGATCCTCCTGATCTCCGGCATCTGGTATGTCCTTGTCAAGAACGCCCAGAAATCGCGAGGCATCAACGTGGATTTCGCCTTCAAGGAAATCCCGCCCGAGTAGATCGATTCCGTTTTGTTGAAATGGGTGGCCGGTGTTGCAAGACATTGGCCACCGTTTCGGTTTTATTGTTCATCTATAGTGGAGGCAGGATGTCAATCATCGAAGAGGTGGTATCCAGGATCTCTGATTGGAAGGGAAAGCAGGTGTCCATCCAACCGCTTTCCGGGGGATTGACCAATACGAACTACAAGGTTGAAGTTGATGGCATACCCCACTTTGTACGGGTGCCAGGGGAAAGCACCGAGCTCCTGGCGGTGAATCGTGAGAACGAATACCACAATTCGCAAGCGGCGGCACAAGCCGGGGTAGGTCCCAAAGTGCTGTACCACTTGCCGGAATTCAATGTGATGGTCCTGGAATTCCTGAATGGCATGACCATGTCGAAGGATTCACTGAACAAAGGTGGCATGCCGGCGCGCATGGCGCAGGCGATCAGGAAGCTGCATGCGGGCCCGCGCTTCCTCACCGACTTCAATATGTTCCGCCTCACGGAATATTATCTGCAGATTTGCAGAGAACGCGAAATCCGCATACCAGATGGATACCACGCTCGAATGTCAACCGTGAATGAAATCGAAAAAACAATGAGCGTCAAGCCATTGGCAATTGTGCCATGCAACAATGATCTGCTGGCTGAAAATTATATTGACGACGGCAGGCAATTATGGTTGATCGATTATGAATACAGCGGGAATAACGACCCAACTTTTGAATTGGGAAACACCTGTCAGGAAATGCAATTTAATGCCGACCAGATCACCGAGATCTGTTCCGCGTACTTTGGCACGGCATCCGCGGACAAGATCGCGCGCATGAAGTTGAACATGATCATGTCGGATGTCGGGTGGGGTTTATGGGCGGCGATCCAGGCGAAGATCTCGAAGATCGAATTCGATTTTTGGGGTTGGGCGATCGAACGCTGGAGCAGGGCGGTAGAGAAGATGGACTCGCCGGAGTTTAGCGTTTGGTTGAGGGTTGTGGGAGGACCGGTATGAAGTAGACAAGTAAAGAGGTATACAGGTAGACAAGTATTTGCCTGTTTACTTGTATACATGTCTACAGTCTACTCAGCACTTCGACATATGCAAACACCGAGTGGATAACCCATGACCGAACGACCACCTCTCTACCAATCACCCGGTGAAAAGGGAAAACGCGGATTTGAAGATCTGGATTGCTACCAATTTGCTTTGGAGGTGATGGCCAAGGTGCACGCCTTCTCCAAGACTCTACCGGCAGATGAAAAATATGATCTCTACTCCCAAATCCATCGATGTTCTAAAGGTGTGACAGGAAATATCGGAGAGGCTTACGGTCGGTATCATTACCTCGATAGTCTTCATTACTACTCGATAGCTCGAGGCGAATTGATGGAGACCTTGGCCAGGTTGATCGACGCCCGCGTACTTGGCTATATCCCCCAACCGGAATTTGATTCGTTGTACAATCTTATCCGTCAGGCGGAGAAATCACTCAATGGATATATGGCGTACATTCGCCGTCAACGTGCAGGTTCACAGGAGTTTGGCGATAAGAAGGTCCATGAGGATCAATCAATCTATGAAGTAAAGCCGGAACAGGAAGAATTGTTCGACCTATCAGAATAAGAGCCTCGACCTGTATACAGTATTACCTGTGTACTGACCGGCTCCGAAGGAGATACCATGAAAGACCAGGCACAGATCGTTATCATCGGCGGGGGAATTGTGGGGGCGCAATGCGCATATCACCTGGCAAAGATGGGGAGGAAAGACATTATCCTCTTGGAAAAGGGAGAGATCGCCAGCGGAGAATCGTCACACGCGGCAGGATTGGTGACCCAGTTCGCCACCTCCCAGACCATGCTCAAGTTCCGCATGTACAGCATCGAACTGTATAGCGAGCTGGGATTGTTCGACCATGTCGGAAGCCTGCGTGTTGCCTCGAACCGCGAATCGCTCAAGGATCTTGAGAGAAGCGTCAGCCGTGCCAAAGCCCTGGGTTTGGATTGTGAGGTCATCGGTCCGAAGGAAGCGATGCAGCACATGCCGCAGATCACCGACGAGGAGCTGTACGGTGCGATCTATCTGCCGCGCGACGGACAACTTGATCCATATACGACCACGACCAGCATGGTGAAATTCGCCAGGGATCTGGGTGTGACGGTTTACACCGATACGCGCGTGACGGGCATCGAACTCTCGCCGAAGGGTGAAGTGAGGGCTGTGATCACAGACAAAGGCAGGATCAAGACGGAATTAATAGTGAACGCTGCGGGTTTGTGGGCGCCGCGCGTCGCTGCCATGGCAGGGTTGCAATTCCCGACCACGCCCGTTGATCACCAGCATATTGCCCTCAAGGCTGTTCCCGGCCATGAGTTCAATGCGAAGACTCCATGCTTGCGCGATCCCGAGAATCTAGTCTACATGAGGCAGGAGCAGGGCGGGTTGGTGATCGGCGGATATGAACCGAATCCGCTGGAGCGCTGGATCGACGGTGTGCCATGGGAACATGGCTCTGCCACATTGCCTGCCGACATGGACCGCTTCGAACAACTTCTGGAAGGCGCCATTCGCCGCCTGCCGTTCCTCGATCAGGCGGGGATCATCACCCTCGTCTGTCACCCCGGCGCCTACACACCGGACTGTCAACCCGTGCTCGGTCCGATGGCCGGCGTCCATGGAATGTGGATGGCAGCCGGTTTTTCACTCAATGGGTATGGTGGCGCGGGTGGGGTGGGTAAATTGCTGGCCGAGTGGATCATCGGCGGGGAACCCACCATGGATGTGTATGCCTACAAGGCCACGCGCTTCGGCAATTATTATACCGATCCACAATATGCCTGCGAGCGGACGCGCGAGTGTGTGAAATACTACTATCGTCTGCGATTCCCGAATGACGAGTTTGAGTGGGCGCGCCCGCACCGCCTGAGTCCGGTCTACCACCGGCAATTGGAGCTGGGGGCAGTGTTTGGCGAGAAGTTTGGCTGGGAGCGGGTAAATTACTTTGACCCCGGCAAACCGGCGCGCCGCATGGGGGAGGATCAGCGCAGTTGGGGCGGCTGGGTCAAGCCTCCCTACTTTGAACGAA
>VGNF01000163.1 GCA_016866195.1 Chloroflexota bacterium
CCCCTGAACCAGGAGATAGTAGTACCAGGGCTGACTGCCTCGTTCCACTCCTTGTTGGACAATCCAATAGCCAAGCGATCCGACGGTCCCTGTAAAGAAGCCATTACTGTTGGTGAATATCGTGGTGTAGAGAATGGTGTAGGGGATCCAGAACAACATGGCCGTCTTGAGCCACTTTTCCCGATCCCAAATGAGACCGATCGCAATGGAGATGCCGAACATCAGGATCAAGAAACCGCCGATGATCCATATAGCCCCGGGATCGTCGTACAAGGTTTGCACTTCTTCAAAGGATGTGGGTATGGAGATTTTTAGGATTCCATCCAGCCATTTCACCGGAAAGGGGGAGAGCAAGGGAAGCACGATGGTCCCGGTGACCATTAATAGGTCGAAGGACCGTTCTCCGCGAATGCGGTTCCATGAGTAACCACGAACGAGGAAGTACCCCGCGGCAAGAAGGGTGGCTGTTGCAATAAGTGCCAGGATCAGCGCCGGGGAGATTGTCCCGGCTTGCGGTGGGGCGAGGGATGGAATTGGCAGATTGGGATCCGCCGGGTGGGCAGTTTCCGTGCTGGAGAGGATCGAAGAATCGCGCAGATAGAGACTGGATCCAACGGCTCCTGCAAGTAAAACAATTGAGATGGCCAGGGAGATGATAAAGGCGCGATACTCCATTTCGTATCCCGTCCATGGTTTGCGGGTTACCTGTGCCAGGAAGTAAACAGCCAGGAAGAACAGTGCTTCCGCGGCATAGATGTAAGCAGTCTCCTTGGCTGTGAAGTGCAGCACCCAGGCTCCTGCGAGCAGGAGGAGATATTTCTTCCCGCCGGATTCGAGGTGCCGCAGGATGGCATATAGCATGACGATGCCAGAAAAGCCGGCAAAGGATTCGTTGCGGACGTAACGACCGTAATAAAGCATGTAGGGGGAGATCACCAGGAGCACGCCCGTAACGAGCGCACCCCATTTGCCCAGATACCGGCGCCAGTACCAGACCATCCAGATGGTGGCGATGCTGAACAAGGCTGCGGGTATGCGCGAGGTGAAATCATTCACCCCAAAAAGGAAATAGGCGAGGGCGACGATGTGAAATTGGAAAGGGCCATGCATCATGGGTGAGTGCTGGTAGCCCTGCCCGCGGTACAGCAGCCATGAAAAATACGTGTGCAGGCTTTCGTCGTGACTCATGACCCGCGTTCCGAGATCATAAAATCGCGTCACGAAAGCGAAGAGAAGAATACCGATGAAGATCACCACTTCGATCGTGATCGCGGGGATGGAGGGGAGCATGGGGCGGTCGAGAACGTTTCTTTTTTGATCCATGTGTTTCACCTGATTGATCGAGAGAGTCGGGCCGGTAATTGTCACCACCCAATTTTAGTGCTATTTATCTTAAGAAATTGGAGTAAGTACTATGCTTTCATACTTCGTGTAGCCACATATCAAATATTTTTTTCCTGATATAAAAGATGCGACGAAATTCACACACGCTGAAGGTGCTAATCTCCGAGGGTGGGCGGTTTTCCCGCCTGTAGTCGAAGCGCACCTGTGTAAGGCGATTTGTGTTATTTTTACATCCTCGCACCGGCCAGCTGACCACATCCGGCGTGAATATCGATGCCGCGCCGCAATCGTATCGTGCACGGTATTCCGGCCTGTTCGAGCACCTCCTTGAAGGCTCGTGCTCGTTCACGAGTGGCTGCCTTTCCCTCAAAGCCAGCTGTCGGGTTGAGTGGGATGGCATTCACATGGCAGAGCATTCCCTTCAAGCAAGTCGCCAGAAAACCAGCCGCTTCTCTCGTGTCGTTTCGATTGTGAATGAGCGCCCATTCGAACGTAATCCTCCGATTGGTTTTTGCGATGTAATAGCGGCATGCATCGAGCACGGAATGGATATTGTATCTCCGGTTGACGGGCATGAGCTCGTTGCGATCCTCATCATTGGAAGCGTGCAAGGAGATCGCCAGATTTACCTGACGCCCCTCATCGGCAAAGCGGCGGATTTGAGGCACCAGGCCCACAGTGGAAACGGTGATTCTCCTCGCTCCTAGATTGAATCCCTCCGCATCGTTCAGGCGGTCGATGGCCTGCACAGTATTAAGATAATTGTGAAAGGGTTCGCCCATACCCATGAATACCACATGGGTGACCTTTTCGCCCGCCGGCTTCAACTCGCGCGCGAAGAAAAGGACCTGGGAGACGATTTCCCCAACGGTGAGGTTGCGACTGAATCCCATTTGTCCGGTGGCGCAAAAGGTGCATCCCATGGCGCAGCCGGCCTGGGTGGAGATGCACAGCGTTCTGCGTTTTCGTCCGGAGAAGGTCACCGGATCATAATTCATCAATACGGTTTCGATGCGGCTGCCATCTTTCAGGTCAAAAAGGACTTTGCGTGTCTGTCGGTCGGAGGAGATCTGGGAAAGGGTCGGTTGAAGCGGCGCGAAGTCGAATGTCTCTGCCAGCCTTCTCTTTAATGAAGCCGGCAAATTGGAATATCCCGACGCATCGTCGAGAAAATGCTGATACATGCCCTGCCAGACCTGAGCAGCCCGGTATTTCGGCTCTCCCAATTCCTCGAAAAATCGTTCAAGATCCGGCAGGCCCAGATCATGAATGAGCATGGTGGATCAATTCGGATAAACTCCCAGCGATGACCGTCGGTGGAGGATTCCATTTGGCAGCTTGAGCTTGCGTGGACACACCGCTCAGAACAAGTGCGGTCGGGCAGCCTACTGCTTGACCCGCTGCAATATCCGTTTCCAGCCGGTCGCCGATGACAAGCGTATTCCTGCTGCTTTCAGCCAGCTGCTCGAGGGCTAATTCCATCAGGAAGGGATGGGGTTTGCCGGCGACGACCGGCTCTACGCCCGTGGCATACGTGATCACTGAGACCCATGCCCCCGAGCCGGGAATTTCCCCCCTGGGCGTGGGAAAGGTCCGATCGGTATTGGTGGTATAGAAGGGGATCCCTTTTCTCACCAGCAGTGTCGCCTCCACGATTTTCTGAAAGTTGATACTGCGATCGATGCCCATGACGACCACTTGCGCCTGCTCCGCCTGGTCGAGCGGAAGGATGTGAAAGTCGTAAGCCTCCAGCGCGCGGCGGATGCCATCCTCACCGATCATGAAGATGCGCGTTCCTTTTGGATATTTCTTGCCAAGCAGGAATGCGATTCCCATGGCGGACGTCAGAATTTGGTCCGCTTCGATCGACACACCCATTCCCTTCAGCTTTCGCTGATAATCCTCCGGTGTCAGGGTGGCATTGTTGGTCGCAAAAACGAATTTCAGATCGCGCTCTTTAATCTTCGCGAAGATGCCGGGCAGGTCGCCTATGGGAGCGTCCGCCTTCCAGATCACTCCATCCATGTCAAGGATGAGGGCTTTGATGTATTCGGGGATCATTGGTTTTCGAACTGGTCCACAGGTTCACGACTAGAAATGAAGACCCCGAAGTCGGTGCTTCGGGGCGTCATGCGAATCTGGGAAGCGAATTATTTGACGACCTTTTCGGGAGTGTCGATGACCTGGTCAACCAGTCCATACTCTACTGCCTGCTGTGCTTCGAGATAGAAATCCCGATCGGCGTCTCGTTCGATGACTTCCAGAGGCTGGCCGGTGTGTTTGGCCAGCATGGCATTCAGGAGGCCTTTCAGGCGAAGAATCTGTTTGGCCTGAATTTCAATGTCGGTAGCCTGGCCCTGTGCACCGCCAAGCGGCTGATGCATGTGCACGGTTGCATGGGGCAGGGCGTAGCGCCTGCCCTTGGTGCCGGCAGTCAACAGCACGGTACCGAAGGAGGCGGTCACACCGACCGCGACCGTACTGATCGGATTCGAGATGATCTGCATCGTATCGTAGATGGCCAATCCGCCGTAGATCTGTCCGCCGGGCGAGTTGATGTACATTCGAATCTCCCGTTCCGGATCCTCGTGATTCAGGAAAAGCAACTGGGCGACGATCACGTTCGCCACCTGATCGTCGATTGGAGTGCCCAGAAAGATGATCCTTTCCTTCAGCAGAAGCGAGTAGATGTCGTAAGCGCGCTCACCCCGGCCGGTATTTTCAACCACCATCGGTACAACATTTTTAAAATCTGGGATCATGGATTATTCTCCTTGATGTATTGGGGCAATCATACACACATTCCATTGGAATTGTATTAATGTTTTTCGGGGGAATCTCTTAACCTTCGGCCGGCTCCTTATCCGCCGCACCTTCAGCAGATTTGATCTCGGTCTTCTTGACCGGCGAATAGTTTCCGGTAGCGATGGATTTCAACAGGTCCAGCGCCTTGCGGGTGATCACGCGATTGGCTGCATCCATGGCAAAAACCTCGCTCACGCGTTTCTTTCCCTGCCGGCCACCGCGGATCTTGGAAAAATCCACCCCCTGCATGGCCAGGTTACTGAGCGAGGAATTGTATTCCGAGTCGAGCGATTCGTTATCCAGCTGGATTTCCTCCCGCCGAACGACCTCATCCAGGATCAAACTTCGCTCGAGGCGTTTGCGGGCGACCGGTTGAACCTCATCTTCGATGAACTTTTCGCGTGTCGTGTTGCGTACCTTGAAGTACGTTTCCAGATCCATTCCCTGCCCGGAGAGCCTCTGGGAGAGGTCCTGAAGAACGTGTTCCGATTCGTGCTCCATTGTCTGTGCATGAAATTTGATGCTTGCGCCTTGTTTGAGTTTATCGATCAATTCCACGAAGTATTGATCGTCGTATTCGGTCTGGGAGCGGGAAATGACATCCTTCTTCACAACTTCCTTCAAGCCGTCCAGCGTTTCGGCAGCACCGGTCATTTTGGCCAGGTCGTCATTCAAGTCCGGCAGCGTCACAGAGCGAACGGTTTTTACGGTGGCTGTGATCTCCACCAACTTACCCTGGAGCTCTTCGACCTCCCAATCCTTCGGGAATTTATGTCGGAGGGTCTTGCTTTCACCGGCTTTCAGCCCCACCAATTCCTGCGCAAATCCGTTGTAAGGCCACTCGGTGTCCCGATTCTGATCTCGAACGAACGTGGCAAACCCGGTGCGGTTGACCTCTGCGGCATCGGAATTCACATCCACAAGTACGTAATCGCCGGCTTCAACCTCCCGGTCGGCGTTCTCGGTGGTGGCATACATCTGCCGCAGGTCTTCCAGCGCGGCCTCCACTTGCTTCGAGCCTGGCTCCTTCCACTCGTAGGGCAGGCGTATCGATTGGTAATCACCCAGGTCGATCGAGGGAGCCAGCGGTACGCGAAAGGTGAATTTTGGTGGCTTGAGGCTGTCCACGGATTCCAGCGTTCCGGATGACCCGGGATTGACCTCCGCCTGCTTGAGGATCGTGGAATATTCCTGGTCGATAAACAGGTCGACCGCCGTTTCGTGGATCGTCTCCTCCCCAAGCTGACGAACAACGATGTCATAGGGAGCCTTGCCAGGGCGGAAACCGGGGATCTTCGTGCGGGAAGCCAGCTTGGTGGCCGCACGTTTCTTATATTGATCCATGGTTTCCTGATCCAATTCAACGATGAGTCTTGCCGAATGGTCGTCTTGAAGTTGCTTGTCGATCTTCAATGTCACCTCTGAGGCCGCTTCAATGGATGATTTCAGGTGGGGACGGTGGGAGTCGAACCCACACGCCTTTCGACACATGATCCTAAGTCATGCCTGTCTGCCAGTTCCAGCACGTCCCCGGGAATGAAACAGCGGCGAAATTATACTTCCACTTTTGAAAATTTGCGGGAAAGCGCGGGGGTAAACGCCACATAGGAACTTGGCTGAGAGAGCGGAGGACGCGTAATTTTCCTGGTTATTCCCCGCGACCCTGGCGGACTTTGCGGTGAAATCGAGTGGAGAACCGTCCTGTGGAAAGACCATGAGTTGACGGCATGCGGGTGTTGACTATTTTCTGCAGGTGGGTATAATCCCGCACCTGTGCAGCTTCTCCGCTGCCTGGAGGAACACATTGAGCCGAGTGATCAACCCCGATTCCATTGGAAAAGAGCGGGCGCGTCTATCCCGCATCATTGTGCTATGCCTGCGAGGATTGAGCCGGCAGGCGGGAGTGACGCAGGAAGCCAGGGATCAGGCTGCGTTCATCTCGCTGGCGCTTCAAACGATCTCCGAGGGGATCGATGGATCGGTTGCTGCATGGGAGAAACGGGATTACTGGGTAAAGGCCGATAAGTTCCGCATGGAATGGAGGTGGGCGGGACCGGCAGCCAGCAAGCTGAAGGATGCGGTCCTGGCTGAGGATTGGGGTACGGTAGCTTCGACCCTGCCCGAAATCGCCCGCAGGTTCGATAAGATCAAGGTCTCAGACCAGCACCGTCTGGGAACTCCATGGAATGGCGCTTTTGAAAAGCTAACCGGCAGAGCAGGGAACAGGGTGCTGCGATAATATCTTCACTCGAGTGTCGGTTTCCCGCCTCATATCGACCTTATTCGGTTACAAGATGTATGCAAGAAGCAGTAGAAGAAGTCCCGAGGATTTTCCCTCGGGACTTCCAGTCTCTTACGCCGTTTGAAGCACTTCCAAATGGTGCTTCGTATGGTTGAGCAGTTCGATCATCATCTCGCGAATGTGCGGATTGAGGTAATGATCTTCCAGTGTGGAAAGCGGCAGGAAGCGCGCGCCGGCCACCACATGGATACAGTTGGGCGCGCCGCACAGGCAGATGAAGGGTGCGTTCATCTCCCACTCAGTGGAGGGGTAGAAGAACGATAGCTCTTCGCCGCGGGCGATATCCCGCCGTGCGATCATGAGCATGTTTTCGGTATCCAGAATCACGTTCGGATCGCAGGAGTGGTTCAACGCCGCCAACTTGCCCACGTGCGTGTGCTGGTTGCGCCCGATCTGCACGGTGTATCGGTTGGGTTTGTCCATCACGTTTTCGCTGGGCATCTCGCAGATCACGTCCCCCTTGTGATATTCGCGTTTGGAGACGAGGCTCTTGAATTTGTTTTCAGTGCGGATCGCTAGTGTATCCATGGTCGGAGTCATGTTCGATTCACTCTCCTTTACTCGATAAATACCATTCGTCGATATTATCTTGTTGCCTCTTGAAGCTGCCAATAAATTTTTCAGATTGCGTTAAGGCATGTGAAAGGCAATTGTTTTCAAATTTCACGCCTCACTTTGTAGTATATCGATATTGAGTTTAAATGCAAGAGGATTCAAGGGTCGGTTTAATATTTTAAGGTTGGCGTTTAATCAGCTGGATGCATGTCGAGAAAGGAGTTTTCAATCTTCAATTCGCTTGTTGAAATAAAATCAATTGCTCGGCTGGTTTGCGCCCATTCAAAAGGATGTACGGCGCGGCGCGTTCTGCGATCACGCCAAGTTTCTTCAACGAGGATAATTCGCGGATCATTCCCGTTTTGCGCATGCACATGATCCCTTCCGCGCCCCGCATGCCAATGCCGGGGATGCGCAGAAGTTCCTGCTTCCCTGCCTTGTTGATTTCAAGCGGTTGATGCATCAAGTGGCTTTGCGCCCAGGCTTGTTTCGGATCGGAGTGCAGCGGAAGTTCGCCGCTTTCGTTGAACGGCATGTCTTCAAGGTCGAATCCATAATCCCTCAGCAGAAAGGAGGCTTGATACAGCCGGTGCTGCCGCAGGGGATCCACCGCCGGTTTGTTTTCGAGAGGCGTATCCGGAATGGGATTGAAGGCCGAAAAATACGCACGCTTCAAATCCAAGGTTCGATAGAGCCATTGCGTCGTGGAAAGCAGCTCCAGATCGCTTTCGTCCGCCCCACCGGCTACGAATTGTGTTACAGCGGAGGGAGGGCGTCCCTTCCAGAACATCTCGGCCGGAATTGTTTTCCGGAAAAAATCGATCCATTTCAACGGTTGGATCAATTCTTCGAAGAAGGTCTTTCCAGGCGCGAGGCGGGCAAGCCGCTCGGAATTCGGCGCTTCGAGGTTGACTGATATCCGGTCCGCAAGCTGCATGGATCGCAGCACCTGGTCTTTTTCCGCCCCTGGCATTACTTTGAGGTGAACGTATCCTCGAAATCGGTATTTATTGCGCAGGATGTCCGCAGTATCGATCAATTTATCCTGTGTACGTGCGCCGCCACCGGCGATGCCGGAACTTAGGAATACGCCCTCCGCCATGGTTCGCTCGTGCAGTTTCATGAACAGCGATGCGAAATCCTCGGGTTTGAAGGTTGCGCGGCGGAAGTCGCGGCCGGCGCGGAAGGGGCAGTAGTAACAATCCCGCTCGCAGGCCGAGGACAGCTGTGTTTTCAACAGCATGAAAA
>VGNF01000164.1 GCA_016866195.1 Chloroflexota bacterium
CCCCCGCCGGGATGTTGAACGAGTTCGAAAGGGCGATGCGCATGGTCATTCCGCCGTGGAACTTCCCGTCGTAATTTCTCGGCTCGTACGGCGGATTGGCCCCATCCGGAAATTGCGTAGGCACATCCCAGATCCACGTGGAGGGAGTCCAGCCTTTTTCAAACGCCGCGACGTAGGTGATCGGCTTGATCGATGAACCCGGCTGGCGCGTGGGACTGATGGCCATGTTGATCTGGCCGGAGATCGCCGTGTTGCTGAAATCCGGCGATCCCACCATGGCCAGGATCTCGCCCGTAGAGGGGCGGATCGCCACCAGCGCGCCGTTGCGCGTGTTGTTGGCAGCCATGGCGGCTACCTGTTCCGTAACCAGCTGCTGGGCGCGGTCCTGCAGGGCGGGATCGAGCGTGGTGTACACCACGAAACCGGAACGATAGATGGTTTGCGCGTCGTACTGTTCCTCCAGCTGGGCGCGCACAAAGTTCACCCAGTGGGGATAGGTCGAATCGAATGATGGGATGCGATAGGAATACACCTTCATCGCATCCGCCGCCTGCGTGGCCGCCAGCGGGTCCACACAGATGGGCGTCGGTGTCGTGCTGACGCGGATGCATGCCTGTTCCTGGCTGGCTTCATACATCAAGACCAGCACCTGCTGCTGACGTAGAAGGGTGGTTTCGGGATCGGTGTAGATGTCGTACACCGCCGGGGATTGCGGCAAACCCGCCAGAAAGGCAGCCTCACCGAGTGAAAGGTCCTTGGCCGACTTTCCAAAATAGGTCTCAGCCGCGGCTTCCACGCCGTAGGCGAGATTGCCGTAATAGATCTCATTAAGGTAGAGTTCAAGGATCTCATCCTTGGAATAGCGGCGCGTGATCTCGGCCGCCAGGATGATCTCGCGCGCCTTGCGGGTGTACGTCCGCTGCGTGCGTTCCTCCGGCGAGAGCAGCAATGCACGCGCCAATTGCTGAGTGATCGTCGAGGCGCCGCCCCCCTGACCGCCCGTCCAATAGTTCTGCCACAGGGCCCGCACAATAGCCACCAGATCGAAGCCGGGGTGGCTGTAGAACTCCTTGTCCTCCGTGGCGATGGTCGCGGCGATCAGGTTCGGCGAAATCTCCTCGATCTGGATGTATGTGCGCCGTCCGGCGCTCGGGTCGAGAATCTCATACAATACCCGCCCGTTGCGGTCCAGGATGCGGGTGGTCTCGAATTGCGAAGCGGCCTGGCGCAGGTCTCCGACCTCCGGCAGGGCGCGCGCGATCATGTAATACTGATAGAGGAAGTAGGAACCGATGCACATCCCAAGCACAAGGGCGACGAAGGCGCTCAGGATCAGCCCGCGCAACAGGCATCCGACCGCCGGAGGGAAGGAACCAGGCGGTGGATCCCCTCTGCGGCGGCCGCCCGTGGTTGGTTCATAGGCGGCGCGCGTCACGCGCGTGCCGTCGATATCCGTCTCGCTCACGCGCCGCGGCAGGGGCATATTCTCCTTATCCAGCGCCGGGCGATAATATCCCTGCGGAGTTCCCCTGGTCGGGTTTTGCGGCGCGGGGCGGTATTCCCCGTGTGTATCCTCCTCAGAATGAATCAATCTTCGTCGCTGATCGTTGTTGTCCACAATGGATCCAGGTTGTCCGTGCAACCATTCAAGTTCTTATTTGGGCTTGCTCAGCACAAGCAGGTTCAGACTGCCGCGCTGGCAGGCTTCGTCGTGCTGGTTCTTGACGACCACGGTCGCGGTCAGCGCGCCGCCCCCGATGCGCGGCAATGCCTTGGTCTCCGAGATGGTCAACTCGGCATGGATCGTATCACCGATGAAGAAGGGTTTGATGAACTTCCAATCGTTGATCTCGCGAAACGCCAGCACCGTGCCTTCGAGCAGTCCGCTGCGCATGATCAGCCCCACCGCGATCGAAAGACCCAACAAGCCGTGCGCGATGCGCTGGCCGAATTGGGTTTTACTGGCGAAATCCGCGTCCGTGTGGATCTGGTTGTAATCCCCGGTCAGGCCGGCGAACGAGAAGATCGCGTCCTCGCTTACCGTACGGCCAACAGTGGTGATGCTCTGTCCGACAGAAAATTCCTCAAAGTACAGTCCGGCCATATCCCTTCTCCTGTTAATCATCGTTCAATCGGGCCGAAAAACGTCTCCAAAATTATACCCTTTGACCTGCCGCACATCTGCCCGTACAATTGTCCCATGCGCGACTGGACTTTGGGCCTCGAGGATCCGTTGTACCTGAGCCTTGCAGCGGATGCCCGCCTGAGCGATCCCGATTACATCAACGACCACATATGGGAAATCGAGCTCGGCAAATCCGATCCTCCGGCCATATCCTTGAACACCACCTACGGGCTGCGGGCACGGTCGATGCGACTGTTCCTGCGCTTTACCGAGAATACCGAGACGATATCCAACCCGAAAGCCTTCGCCATCCAGCCGGTGCTGCGCCGGTTTTATCCAAACTTCCTGACCTTCGATTTCCTCCCGTTCGAGAACCTGCACGCCACGGCCGAGTTCTGGGTGCCCGAATCACATGCCCTGGCCGGTCGGGTGCTGTTCACCAATCGCAGCAATACGGTGCGCCAGCTGAAGTTCGAAGTATGTGCCGTGCTTGCCCCATTGGAGGGGAAGTCCATTGTCCCTACCCAGCAACAGATGGTAAACATTCTGGCCGGCCAGACCAGCGGGCTGGCGCCGGTGGTCTTCATGACCGGTGGATCGAAACACGGACCCGGACCGCATCCCTCGCTCATGCTCGATCTCGACCTTGGCCCCGGAGCCGCGCGTCAACTGGCTTTTGCACAGGCGGCGCTGGACACCATCCCGGCCTCCTTTGAACTGGCGCGTCACACCGCGGCCCGCTCCTGGGAGGCGGAACGAACCCATATCGAGATGCTGGACGTCTCGCAGGTAATGGAGATCACCACAGGGGATAAGGACTGGGATGCCGCCCTGGCATTCAGCCAGCGCGCGGCGCACAGCCTTTTCTTCAACCAAAACAATCACCTGCCCCACTCCTCCTTCGTGCATGCCCGCCACGCGGATCACGGTTTCTCTCGCAAGGGGGACGGGACCGATTATCCGCCGGCATGGAATGGGCAGTCCCCGCTCGAGGCGTATTATTTGTCCACCCTGCTGCACGGCGCCCCGCAAAGGACCAGGGGCCTGATACTGAATTTTCTCTCCACGCAGGATGGATCCGGCGAAGTGGATCATCGTCCCGGCCTCGCCGGTCAGCGCGGCAAGATGCTGGCTGCGCCTCTCCTTTCCAGCCTGACGTGGAACTATTTCCAGCTTACACAGGACCAGGCATTTCTGGGGGAGGTCTTCCCGAAATTGTTGAAATTCTTCTGGTCCTGGTTCTCTGCCGAACACGACCGCAACCGCGATGGTATCCCGGAATGGGATCATCTCATGCAAACCGGTTTCGAAGACAACCCGCTTTTCGACGTCTGGCATCCATGGTCACAGGGACTGGATATCTCGTGGGTGCACAGCCCCTCCCTGGAAGCCATGCTATATCGCGAAGCGCGGGCACTCGAGAACATTTCGAAGCAACTCGGCAAACCCGCCGAGGAGACCGCACTGGTGCAGGCGCGCGCGGAGGTTCTCAAGACTTCGATCGAATCCGGTTGGAATGCGCGCACCAATCTATATGCCTATCGCGACCGCGAGACCGGCCTGACTGCGCCGGGCAAGGTGATCGGCAAAAAGAAGGGTGACGGCCACATGCGCCCGAAGTATGAAGCCGAGACGCCGGCGCGCTTATTGATCGAAATCCAGACACGCACCCCTGCGGCGAAACGGCCGGAGGTCGAGATCGGTGAATACTTCACAATGTCCAAGGGGGAAGTGGAAACCATCCTCGGGCATCAATTCCAATGGCGCAGCGGTGGGTTGGTTGCCACCACCCAAAAAACGTTCATGCGCGTCGGCCGGGTGAGCGTACATGGACTGGGCGAATCAGACCGACTGCAGATCAGCCTTGTGGATACAAGCGGGGAGGACATCACTCTGGCCCTGCCGGTCTGGGCCGGCATACCCGAGCGACAGAAGGTCCAGGCGCTGATCGCGCGCAATCTGTCGGAAGCCGATCGTTTCGATCGTCCTTTCGGCATGCCTTCGCTCCCAAGCTCGCCGGACCCGGAAGCCGACCTGGTTTCCATGAGCATGCACTTTCCGTGGATTCAACTGATCGGTGAGGGATTGCTTGCCTATGGTTTCCGCGCCGAGGCGGTACGCTTAACCTCCAAAATGATGAAAGCCGTGATACGGAATTTGAAACAGAACCATACATTCCACCAGCGCTATCATGCAGGAAAAGGCACGGGGATCGGCGAACGCAACTCGCTGCACGGGTTCGCGCCGGTCGGGTTGTTCCTGCAAACGCTGGGGGTGACGATTCATTCCGCAGCGCGCGTACGGCTCGAGGGAAAAAACCTGTTTCCCTGGCCGGTCACGATCAAGTATCGAGGCCTGACGATCCTACGCGGTCAGGAACAAACGGTCGTGACCTTTGCCAACGGGGAAACTGCCATCGTCAAGGACGAGGCTCCCTGCCTGGTCGAGAACTGATCCCACCATTCATCGCATGCAATACAAGGTTTCCGCACTCGATGGAGTGCGACTCATGCGTGAGCTTTCCATGTATCCCACCACGTAGTTCACCAAAACCGCAGAGAATTCCCTTTGTCCATCGCGGTGAAATAAAGTTGATCCCGCCCTCCCATCTTCCACCTGTCGATATGAATTAATCTTAATTCAGAATCTTTGTGGTATAAAATTTTCGCACACACCGGCCCGCAGGGGGCAACGTGAATACCGCATGATCGAATGGACGATCTCTACAGCCATCTGACTTATCTTTATGGAGCAAAGCGATCCCCGCAACTGCATGGGCGCGTACAATCCATGCTTGATCGATACCGCGGAAGAATCCCGCGCAGAGAGCACGCATTATCAGAGCAGGATGCCATCCTGATCGCCTACGGCGACCAGATAATTGCGCCGCATGAAAAGCCGCTTCAAACGCTCAACGCTTTTTGCAGGGCGCATCTCGCCGGCCTGGTCAGCGGGATTCACATTCTGCCGTTTTTCCCATCCTCGTCCGACGACGGCTTCTCGGTTGTGGATTTCCGCAGCGTGGATCCTGCTCTGGGGGACTGGCAGGATATCGCGCTCCTGGGGGAGAGCTTCCGGTTGATGTTCGACGCGGTGATCAATCATGTTTCATCACGGAGCGCCTGGTTTCAGGGATTCCTGCGCGGCGAACCGCGTTATCGAGATTACTTCCTCGAGGTGAATGATGCACAAGATCTCTCTCACGTGGTACGCCCGCGGACCTCGCCCCTGCTCACCTCGTTCGCTGCTCCCTCCGGTGAAACACAGGTGTGGACCACCTTCAGCGCTGATCAGGTCGATCTAAATTACAAGAATCCCGAGATCCTGCTCGAAATCCTGGAGATCCTGCTTGGGTACGCAGAGCGCGGGGCTTCATACCTGCGGTTGGACGCGGTCGCCTATGTATGGAAGGAACCCGGCACTCCCTGCATTCATCTGCCGCAGACCCATCGAGTGATTCAATTCCTGCGCGCCGCGTTGAATCAGATCGCGCCCCAGGTTCAGTTGATCACTGAAACCAATGTGGCTCATGCAGAAAACATTTCGTATTTCGGGGATGGAACGAATGAGACGCAGCTCGTTTACAACTTCGCCCTGCCTCCTCTGATCCTGCACAGCCTCCAAACCTCTGAGGCCGGCATACTTTCGCAATGGGCCTCGACACTGGTTCCGCCCTCGGAAAATACAGCATTCTTCAACTTCCTCGCCTCCCACGATGGGATCGGATTGAATGCGGTCCGAGGCATCCTGCCGGAGGCGGAAATCCACCGGCTGGTGGAGAGCACACTGGACCATGGAGGCAGGGTTTCCGGCAAGCACAACCTGGATGGTTCCCAAAGCCCCTACGAATTGAACATCAATTACTTCGACGCGCTTTCAGATCCGGGGAGGGACGAACCGCAGGACCTGCAGATCGATCGCTTCATCGCTGCGCATGCGGTCATGCTTTCCCTGGCCGGCCTGCCGGGCATTTACTTCCACAGCCTGTTCGGTTCGCGCGGCTGGCCGGCAGGGGTGAAACAAACCGGCCACAACCGGGCGATCAATCGTGAGAAGTTGCCGCTCGAGATGTTGCAGGTGGAACTTGCTCAGGCGGGATCCCTGCGCCTGCAGGTGTTCAAACGATTTCGTCAATTGCTTCTGGGAAGAAGGGATTCGCCAGCCTTTCATCCTTATGGTCGTCAGCGTATATTGGATTTACATCCAGCGGTTTTCGCCCTGGAGCGCGTATCGCTCGATGGCAGGTCACGCGCCATCTGCCTGCACAATCTCAGCCCGCGGCGAGTTCCTGTTGGCCTCCCTGACGGCGTACACACGGACCTGTTTACCAGTGAATCCCTGCTTGGTACACGGATTACGTTGAACCCCTATCAGGTATTATGGGCGAAATCATGACGAACCCTTCCCATCACATCGGTTTCATCTCCACACGATTGGCCGGCACCGACGGTGTCTCGCTCGAAGCCGGCAAATGG
This sequence comes from Chloroflexota bacterium, assembly GCA_016866195.1. Classification (GTDB taxonomy): domain Bacteria; phylum Chloroflexota; class Anaerolineae; order Anaerolineales; family Villigracilaceae; genus VGNF01. The sequence goes on from VGNF01000164.1 coordinate 6,601, forward strand.
TCGGTGGTGCTGGAACGACTGGGTCACCAGTGCTTTTACTTTGCCGGCCTGTGCGACCGCCCGCTGGAACGCAGCCAGGTCGTTCCGGAGGCGTACTACCGTCACCCCGAGATCGACCGAATCAATCAGCAGGCCTACTCCGGCAGCTGGACCGTTACCAGGGAGGCGCGCCGGGCTCACCCGGAGATTGCAGATCTGTATCGCGATTTCTTTTCCATCTATGTCCGTCCACCGGAGATCACCCGCCGCGTGAACGATCTCAAGGGATATTTCAAATCGCAGTTGTACGACTTCGCCCGCCGTTTCGCCCTCGAACTGCTGGTCATCGAAAACGCCATCACCATTCCCCTCAACCTGCCATTGGGGCTCGCACTGGCCGAATTCATCGCCGAGACGGGGTACCCAACGATCGCACATCACCATGATTTCCACTGGGAGCGGCAGCGTTTCCAGGTCAATTGCGTGGGCGATTACATCGCCGCGGCGTTCCCGCCCAACCTGCCCTCCATCCGCCACGTGGTGATCAATTCGATCCAGGCGCAGCAGCTGGCCTCGCGTTACGGCCTGACTTCGCGCGTGATCCCCAACGTGATGGACTTCGACTCGCATCCGCCGCCAGTGGATGATTACGCCCACAGCCTGCGCGAGGACCTCGGCATCGCGCCGGATGAGTACTTCTTTCTACAGCCCACGCGCGTCATCCAGCGCAAGGGTATCGAACACGCAGTGGAACTTGTGCGCCGGCTCGAACTTCCGGCAAAGCTGGTGATCTCCCACGCCTCCGGCGATGAGGGCGGCGATTACGAGCAGCGCGTACGCGAATATGCCCACCTGCTGGATGTGGCGGTCCGCTTCGAAGCCGAACTGGTGCAGCACGAACGCGGGAGGACAAAGGACGGAAAGAAGATCTACGCCCTGGGGGACGTCTATCCCCACGCCGACCTGGTCACCTATCCATCCAGCGTAGAAGGCTTTGGAAATGCGTTTCTCGAAGCCGTGTACTACCGCCGCCCGATCCTGGTGAATAATTACTCCATCTACGAGGTGGACATCAAACCAAAGGGGTTCCGCGCCATCTGGTTCGATGGCTTCATCAGTTCGGACACTCTGCTAAAGGTACGCCAGGTATTGACGCGGCCGGAGGAGGCCATGGCCTGGGCGGAGGAAAACTACCAGCTCGCCAAACGACATTTTTCCTTTGCTGTGCTGGAACGCCGCCTGCAATCCATCCTGGCAGATTGTTTCGGCGGGCTGGCATGAAAATCGTCCTCCTGCATTACACAATACCGCCTGTGGTCGGGGGTGTGGAAAGAGTGATCTTCCATCACGCACGCCTGATGGCCGCAGATGGACATTCCATACGGTTGATTGCCGGGCGCGGGCGGGCGGTCAGCGAGGACATCCCGATGATTCACGTGCCTCTTGCGGATTCACGCCACGAACGCGTAGCGCATGTCAAAGCTCAACTGGACCTCGGCGAGGTGACGCAGGACTTTGAACTTCTGCACCAGGAACTTGTTGAACCCC
>VGNF01000165.1 GCA_016866195.1 Chloroflexota bacterium
TGCGTGGGTCGTTTGTCAGTGTTCCCACGAAATACCCGATGATGGAATATACCTCTCGCTTGGAATTTACAAAACCCACCCATTCCCCCAGTCGATTGAAAAGGTAGGGGTAGGCAAGAAAGGCTTCGGCATCCCCCCTGGTGGTGTAGATTGGAATGAGCACCGGTTGTGTGTTGCTCATGGATTAACCTCGCTCGAAAAATCCACATCATTATACGTCCAATAACGGTTAATAAAATAATTCCATAACATTACAATTCCCACCGCGGCGGATAGGGTGAGATTCTTGGCGACCAGCTCTGCCGCTTCAAAAGAAATGTGGAACCCTTTTTCGAAGTAGGACAGCAAAGGCGGCTCAAGATAATGCAGGATGGGAATACGGATGGCCACCCCGGCTGCATTGACGATGAAGAACATTCCCAGCTGGCTGAGCACGTGTCGCGAGCGGGATTCCGGATACGTCCACAGGCGATTCCAGATGAAATTACTCGCGACCGCGCAGAGAAAGGAAAGCGTCCCCGCAGGCACCAGTGCCAAATGAGCCAGATGCGTAAGCAAATTCATCACGCCGAAGTCAATCGCTGCACCCACCGCACCCACCATGGCAAATTTGACAAATCGTTTTTGTTCACGCCGATCCTTGAGGATCATGACAACCCCAACTTTTTCCTGAAGAAGGGAATCGTGCGGTGGATTCCCTGGTCAAGATCGATGCGCGGTTCCCAATTGAGGATCTTGCGGGCGCGTGTGATGTCCGGCTGCCTCCGTTGCGGATCGCGCGCGCTGCGCGCATCCACAAAAGTCAGACCGGCTTGATTGCCTGTGATGCGGTTGATGGTTTCAGCAAATTGAAGGATGGTCATCTCCAATGGATTTCCCATATTGACCGGCAGATGTTCGTCTGAGAACATCAACGCGATGATCCCGTCGATCAGGTCGTCAACATAGCAAAAGGAGCGGGTCTGACTCCCATCTCCATACACGGTCAAAGGTAGGCGAAGCAAAGCCTGCTTCAAGAGGTTTGGAAGAGCCCTTCCATCCTCCAGGTCCATCCGCGGTCCGTACGTATTGAAAATTCGCACGATGCGTGTATCCACGTTGTGGAACCGGTGATATGCCATCGTCAGGGATTCAGCGAAACGTTTCGCCTCATCGTACACCGCCCGTGTTCCGATCGGATCCACATTGCCGGGGTAGGTCTCCACTTGAGGGTGGACTTCCGGATCGCCGTAAATTTCACTCGTGGAAGCCAGCATGAATTTTGCGTTTTGTGCTCGCGCCAAGCCGAGGCAATTGTGTGTCCCCAACGCGCCAGCCTTCATGGTTTGGATCGGGAGATTGAAATATCCGGATTTCGAGAGGGGATTGGGGCTGGCCGGGGAGGCGAAATGCAGGATCGCATCCACTCTGCCGGGAACGAAAATGTAATTCGAAACATCTCTTCGGTAAAAGGTGAATTTCTCGTTCCCGGCAAGATGAGCAATGTTATCCGGGCTGCCGGTGATGAAGTTATCCATGCCGATAACTTCATGCCCTTCACCCAATAACCGGTCGCAAAGGTGCGAGCCAAGAAACCCGGCCGCCCCGGTGATTAAGATTCTCATGCTTGATCTGCTTACCTCCAGTCGATGCGGCTGATCAATCCGTCACCGGTCACCTGGTGGGATGTGCCGCTGCCGCTGTCCACCAGCCATAGATTGCCCTGGTACACCACCGCGAGAAAATCCCCAACCTGACCCTCGAGCGGGGAGGGGGACCATATCGGCAGTTGTGGCTCAATACCTCCCGCATCGGTCGGTGGAAAGAGCATGCGATTTTCTGAACCATCCCGATCCATCACCATCAACCGATATCGGCTGGTTTCGCTCTGTTCGGAAAAAATCGCCTGGAGGTAGGCAACCTGGTACTTCTTCTCGCGACCATCCGAGTGAATGGGAGAGGAGGATGGGTAGGCGAACATGCCGGCGGAATTGACCAGAGCGGCGTTCATTTCGTTGTTGATTGAAACTGCCGAAAGATTGAACAATGGGGACTCCTCGGATGCGATGGGCGGTGGGGCAGGTGCGTGCGATACATAGAACAGGGATTTTCCATCCGCTCCCCACGAGATGGGAGGGATCCATGCCCAATCGCTGTGGGTGTTCAGAGGTGTGATCTCGACCAGGGGTTTGAGATACCCTTCATCCTGGTCGATGAGGCCAATTTGATCCGGCCGGGAATAGGCGAGTCGCCCATCCGAGGAGAACGCGAAATTCGTACCCCACCAGCCATACACCCCTCCACCGCTATCCTGCAGGATCCTGCGCGGGCTGCCACCCGTCAGGCTGACTCGATGAAGGTCGTTATTCGCCTGCCAACCCGGGGCGGCGCTGCGCGGCTCCACCGTTGAGTACGCCACGGAATTGGTCCCGGGAATCCACGCGGCAAAATGGACCACGTTATACGCCTGCAACCAGATTGGTTTCGGCTCTATGTTTTGCACGCGCACGACCCACAACGTATTGATTTCCTGGTTGATGGGTTTGGTCGACTTTCGGGTAAAAATCAAATATTCGCCATTGGGGGAAAGGCTGAATATGCGACCGTCGAGATCGCCGCTGCTCACGATCAACCTTCGATTGGCCGTGGATCCTTCCATGATCCATGCATTTCCGCCAGCCAAATAGACAAGCGTCCCGGGGATATTCAGTGGCGTAAAGGAAGCCTGGGACCCTACCATGACGATTTCCGGGGACGATTCGGTCAGAACGATGGTTTTCACCGAGGTCTTGCTGATTTCCAGCCCATTCTCAAGGATCCTCCGATACGTGATCTCCTGCAGACCGTTCACGCCGGCCTGAACCAGCCGGGTTTCCCCCTCCGGCAGGGTTTCGTTGCGGATGATCTGACGTTCGTAGGGAATCATTAATTGTTCGGTATCGAAGACCTCTTCCACTCGTGTCAGTGAAATCGCGTCCCCATTATTCAAGACTGTGTAAAAAGGCGGATCGGAACGGTCCATTTCGCCGGGAGTTATTCCCGCTTGTTCCAGGGCTTCAAGCACAGTACTGCCGGCAGAAATTTCGATCGGTCGGGAAAGTCCATCCGCATTTAATGTCACTGTGATGTCTGTGGCAATTTGCGGGGAGCGGCATGCGCCTATCAGACAGGCACACGCGATGAACAAAAAATCCGGAAGCAGCCGAAACTGGAAGCGGAACATGTCGCGGTATAATCCGACCGTTATTTTATCCGCCCGGTGAGGGTCATGATGCCCCCTTCGATGGAAATGGTCTCGATTCGGATCCCGGTGGCCACGGGGCCGAAGGACCCGGTGAACGCTTCATCGATGATCGCGCTGATGGCCGCGTTCAATCCCTCCGGAGCAGGAATGGGTCCGAAATCTGCAGTCGAGATGGACAGGACGGGAAGTCCGGTCTCCTGATCGATCCTCACATCCATGGCGAGGTACATATTGGCTGTGAAGATACCGCTCGTCACCTTTCCGTAAATCTGCATTTGACCATCCCGCAACAGAACCTGAGGATCGGTAAACGGCGGATTGGTGAGCGACTGCAATTTGAGCGTAAAATAGGACGTGAGCTGGTTTTCCGTGAACTGCAGCGTGACCACCCCGGTCCCGACGCCCTGTAACAAAGCCTGCTCGATCTGGGTTTTCATTGCAGTCACTTCCCCCTCGGAAACCGGTATGGTCTGATCTGGATACTCTGGCCCTCCCACGAAAATGGTACAGGCCAATGAAGCGAGCACCAGGATGGAAAAGGTAAAGGTCAGTGGAGTTGGTTTACACTTCATGCAATTTGAAAATCATTTGTTGGGTTACTTAACGGGGCAATTATAGCATGAGCGAATCCAAGGCGAATGTGGCTCCGGAGACGAATGCCGAATTGACCCTGGCTTCGAAAATCGAAGCCTTGTTGTTCGTGGCCGCCGAACCCATACCGCTGGCCCAACTGGCTTCGGCTCTGGATGTGAACCTCTCTGTTGTGGAACGCGGTCTGAACGAATTGGAGCAGGCGTTAAATTACCGTGGCTTGCGTTTGCAAAGGCATGGCGGACGTGTACAGCTTTCGACCGCCCCTGGCCTAGCAGGACTGATCGAGAAATTCCTTGGACTTGAGGCGGTGACGCATCTCAGTCGAGTGGCAATGGAAACCCTGGCCATCATTGCTTATCAACAACCCTGCACCCGACCGCAGGTGGATTCGATCCGCGGAGTGAATAGCGACGCGATGTTGAAGAGCCTCTTGAACAAAGGCTTGATCCAGGAAATGGGTCGGACGGATGGGCCGGGAAGGCCGATCCTGTATTCCACAACCCCCGAGTTCCTGCAGCATTTTGGTTTAAGTTCCATATCTGAACTTCCGCCTCTGGCAGCCCAACCAAGCGTGGAAAACGGGCAAAACGAAGTGTTGAAGGGTTGACGTTCGAATGCCGGAGCGGCTTCAGAAAATCCTGGCACAATCCGGGTACGGCTCCAGGCGGGCGTGTGAGGAGTTTATCGCAAGCGGGAGGGTGCTGGTCAACGGGGGGGTGGCGGTGCTTGGGCAGAAGGCTGATCCGGCCGTGGACCAAATCACGCTGGATGGCCGGGTTGTTGGGAAAGCCGAGAAACTTGCATACATAGCCCTATACAAACCGCGCAATGTGTTATCCGCAGTGGAAGACCGCACAGAACGCCGGACAGTGCGTGAATTGATTCCATCGGAGGGACATTTGTATCCCGTCGGGCGGTTGGATTTGGATTCCGAGGGTTTGATTCTGATGACCAATGACGGCGATCTGGCAAATCGGCTCACACACCCGCGTTACGGACATGAAAAGGAATATCGTGTTTTGCTCGCCCGCCGCCCCGATGAAGAGCAGTTATCCACATGGCGCCGGGGCGTGGTTCTGGCAGATGGCTATCGAACCCAGCCGGTGGAAATCCGTTTCGAGGCGACCTCGGGCAGAGGCGCGTGGATTCGGGTGATCATGAAAGAAGGGCGAAAGCGGCAAATTCGTGAAACCGGAAAAGTCCTTGGACTGCCGGTTGTCCGGATCATCCGAATTCGGATTGGGCCATTGAAGTTGGGCAAGCTGAAACCGCGTCAATGGAGACCTCTGACCCTTGAAGAGATCGGCAGTCTGAAAGCCGGTTGAGGAACGAATGAGAGGGCAGGCAACCTGCACTCCCGGTTTCAGAATCCCCTTTGACCTTATCGGATATCCCAGAATTTTTTCACCACGTTGGACAATAGAGGCTTCACATCCTCCTTCTTGACCCCTTCTACTTTAAAGGTGAGGGTCTTGGTCGAGGCATCTTCTCCTGAGAAGAATCCAAAGGAAACGAAATTGCCGCCCGCCTCCGCGATGGCCTTCGTGATTTTTGCCAATTCTCCGGGTTTGTCGTAAATGCTGGCTGTCACGCGTACGCCCTTGTCGCGCGCACCCATCAGCTCCAGGAAGACCTTGAAAAGATCTGTCTCCGTGATCATCCCCACGACTTTTCCGGATCGCATGACCGGCAATCCACCGAATTTGTTATCGGCCATGATGCGGGCCGCCTCTTCGATGGGGGTGTCATATTCCACGGTCTTGACCTTCTTGGTCATCACGTGCCTGACCAGCACCTTGCTCAAGAGATAATTCATCTCCCAGACGCTGAGAGAGGAAACCGGGGAGGGTGAGGCGTTGAGTAGATCCTTTTCGGATACGATGCCAACCAACCGACCCTCCTTCATTACCGGCGCCCGCCGGATGTGCTCCTTCCGAAACAATGCAAGCGCATCGTGGATGGAAGTTTCCGGCGTCAGGGTGATCACCGGGTGGGACATTCTTTCACCGACAAACATGCTTACCTCCAATGCCTCTCAAGAGGCCTGTTTTATGGAAATGGCTCAAATGAATTATAAGCACATCGGGGATTTCCGGCGTCATCAAACATGGGTGATCATGGTCTTGCTATTATGTTCCGCGATGATGGAAGCTGCAGCTGTCAAACCCGAGGAATACGGGCTGATGAGAAAATCTGCGTTGTCTTCCGTGATCAACCGCGTGTACAATTCCTGTACGCGTTCCTTGGTAGATTCGTCATCGTAGGTTTGGGCGGCGAATTTCACAACGGTGCCATCGGATAGTTCGATGCCGCCGGCCTGGTTGACCTGGTCCATCCACAAATTGAAGACATTCACTTGCCGTTTGGATGAATCCTCCTGCGCGCCAGTCAGGGATGATGTGAAACCGATGACAACGGTCTTCTCGACCATCACCGGTTTGGGCGGTGCCTCCAGTTGCGCGGGCGCTTCCGTTGCCGGTGGCGGGGCTTCCGTGGCTGCCGGACCACAAGCCGGCAGGGTCATCCCCAGCAAAACCAGAATCGAATTTAATCATTCAACGAGCGTTTCATGCAGACCTCCTTTTTGAAATGGTGGCTGATAGTGTGAAAAGAAACGGGATGATCAATAGCAGATAAGACGCCAGTAGTTGAAATCCCAGATCGCGATGGTTGAAAAACCACCTTCGCATGCGCGCCTCAATTGGAAAATCGTTGAATCACGCGCGCCATGTGTTTTGCGTGTTTGAGATACAGATCGAGTCGAATGTTTTCATTGGGCGCGTGCGCGCGTGTGTCAGGGTAGCTCAAGCCCATGGTCGCCACCGGTAAGCCAAGATCATGTACGAATGGGTGGATGGGTCCGGAACCCCCCACGAGGGGAACTAGTTCCATCGGATAGTCGTACACTTCCGTGGAAGTATCCACTACAATCCTGATAAACTCATCCTCCGGATCGGTGCGCGCGGCAGCCTCTCCGCCGAGATAGGTGATAATCACAAAAGAAAATCCCTGGCCGTCCAGGTGCCGGCGCAGCTTGTCCAGGATATCTTGCGGTTCCTGGTCGGGGACTAGGCGGAAATCCACCTTGGCGGAGGCGCGTGCAGGTTGCACGGTTTTCGAGCCAGGTCCCTGATATCCGCTTGTAAGCCCGCATATGGTGCAGGTAGGCGAGAAGACTTCCTCGAGTTTCAATTCGTTTCCTCCCTTAAGGCCCTTGATGAATTCGCGAACTCCGTAGCGCGACTTGTATTCCTCAGCCAGGTCCGGGAGCTTGGCCATTAAATCGCGATCCCGCGGCGAGGGTGGTTTGACCTTGTCGTAAAACCCGGGGATCAAAATTCGTTCGTCCGGTCCCTTCAGGCTGTTGAGCGCCCAGGTCAACCTCCAGGCAGCGTTGGGGAAGATACTGCCACCGAGGCCGGAATGCACATCGGTGCCGAGCGATTCAACCGATAGTTCCACATAACATATCCCCCGCAATCCGAGGTACTGCATGGGGACATCCCGATGATCTACGCCCCCGAACTCCCACACGCATGCCTGTGCCTGAAGTTTCCGCTTGTTGGTGCTTATGAATTCGTGCAGATGCAGGCTGGCTGTCTCCTCCTCGCCTTCGATGATGAATTTAAGGTTGCACGGTAGTTCACCTTCCAAATCCAGGATTGCATCGATCGCATGCAGCCGTGCGGTGAGATGCCCCTTGTCGTCGCTGACTCCCCGCCCGAACATCTTCCCGCCTCGTATCGCAGGCTCGAAAGGTGGCGATTCCCACAATTCGAGCGGTTCGGGAGGCTGAACATCGTAGTGATTGTAAATCAGCAGGGTGCGGTCCTTATTTCCTTTCCTGGATCCAAATACGACCGGCGCTCCCTCGGTGGCGATTATTTCTGTTTCAAAGCCGCGTTCTTCCAGCATCCGGCGTACGAGTTGCGCGCATTCCCTAAGACCCATTCCCTGCGCGCTGATGCTTGGCTGTGAGACGTATCGCTTCAGTTCTGCGAGGCTGCGTTCGAGATTATTTTCCAGATATTCGTCGATTTGTTTCATCGTCAAGGCACTCCGGAGATTGAACAGCACAATGTAAGACTGAAACTACCTCAACAAGGATTGCGACAGCCAATCGATGGAATAGGCTCCAGCAAATGCGAATAATGCCATTTTGATCAATTGACCGACCCAGCAAAAAAGCAAGAACTGCCAGACCGGCACTTTCGTCACGCCGGCTGCGATGCCGGCCCC
>VGNF01000166.1 GCA_016866195.1 Chloroflexota bacterium
CCCCCGATTCGACGCCCGGGCAGGGTGACATCCAGCGTTTCCTGCTCCAGGGATTTCGCCAGAGCAGCCGCCCTGAGGATTTGCGCGCGCGCGTCCATGGCGGATTCCAAAGCGGTCTTCACCCGGTTCGCTGCCTGACCGACAACCGGCCGCTCCTCTTTCGAGAGCGTTCCCAATTCGGAAAATACAAGCATCAGGGGCGAACTCCGCCCGAGCGTGGAGACGCGCCATGCTTCCAATGCCGTGGGATCCGTGATTGTGTTCAGGGATTCCAGTCCGGATTTTTCGATTTCATTCAATTTATCCAGCATTCAGTCCTCCTCAGTTCCGTCATCTCTTCCTTCCGATAATGTCATTTAGAAAAGAAACCTCCCGTCCAGCAATGGGACGGGAGGGATTCCCGTGGTACCACCCAACTTAATCGCGCCTCAATGAGTTCGGAATGCGATTCACTTTGTGCCGACCATCATCGGCCTCCCGGATAACGCAGGGATTGCGGTTCAGACTACATGCATGGTCGAGAATAAATGAAACCAGCGTTCACCCGAACGGCTCGGGAGGGAACTTCTGCCGGTTGCCATCGCGCCAGGGTCTCAGTCCGTGCCCTGGCGTTCCTGTCGGTTTTCACCGGCGTACTTTCCTCCGTCTTCGCTACTGATTGGCTCGCCTGTTGAGGTCAATTATCGTCAAAAACAGGTGCATGTCAAGGTGGGTCCAAGTTTGCGCCCGGAGGACAGCCGCCCGTCCCTCTCGAGGCGATCAATTCAGGACTTCTATGTTTGGTTCCAGTGGGATATGTTCGATCATATAAAGGAAATCTGCTTCGGTCACATCCGCCTGAGGCTTGTCCATCAATGCCAGAAGTGTGGCTTCCATGACGTTCGTTCCGAAACTGCGACCTTCCAAACGTGGCGTGACAGTGACAAGGATATGCAGATTGCGCTGCCTGAGCTCCTCCACGTTCTTCTGGGTGGTGGTGTTGGTGACGATGATTTTGCCGGTCAGGTCGTCCGGCATATACTGGCGGATCTGAATGAAATCCCCTCCCAATACAGTTGCCCTGTTGTAATATTTATCCCATTTTTTCTGCGGAGGCTTGTCCTGTTCGGAACCGAGAGCATAGAACCAGGAAAAGGGCATTTGCGTGATCAATGGCAGCAACACGGCGGCCAGCATGCGCACGGTGGAGAGTTTCCGTACGGGGAATGGAAAGCCCAGCGTGAACATCAAGTCGCCGATAGTCAGATTGAGACCCGCCGCCACCATGGCTTCGCCCATGCCATACCGGTCCACGGCGGTCGTGAGCAGGGCAGACATCCCCCTCAAGGTTTTATTCTCGCTGGTGTTCAGGTGAGTTTCGAGCGCGGCAAAGGCGCGGCTTTCCAACAAACCCTTCACGCCATTGCCATCCCCAATCTTGCTGATTTTCACCGCCCTGCGAATGCGGCTTACGTCCCGAAAATAGTATCGCTTCTTCCCGACGCGCAGATAAAATTCCACGCCGCCCACTCCGAAGGCATCCACTTTCCCGTCGAGGTCACGGTAGCGTTGAACTGCTTTTTCGAAGTCGCCATCTGTACCCTGACGCGAGAGCTCACAGTCCTGGCCTAGGAAGGTGTGTCGTGTGGTGTGGTCGCGTGCGGAAGACCCCACGCTGATAGAAAGGATCTTTTTCACCCAAAAACCTGGTTGCATTAGAGTGTAGCATAGTGAGCGGGATTTCACCCTTAAAAGATGGAACCATTTTATGTGACATTCATCCATTATCAGGTGAGAACCAATCGAGTATCATTTTGCCATCGGCGCCAGAATTTCAAAGTCGTAGCCGTTTATCCCCCATTGCGGTCCAAGACAAATACGACAGGCGACCTCATTCCAACGAGGAAACCATGTCACATCTCCATTTGCACTCTCCTCTGGCGGAGGAGATCCTTCACCACACGCACAGCGATCCACACCGCCGGGAACCGAGCCTTTCGAATTTCATCCTCGGCGCACAGGATGGCCTGGTAAACGTGCTCGGCGTGATACTCGGGCTGGCGGCTGCCACGAATGACGCGAGGATCGTGCTCGTGGCCGGGCTGGCCACCACCTTCGCCGAGTCCATTTCCATGGGAGCAGTGGCCTACACGACGACGCTTGCAGATGCCGATCACTACCAGAGTGAACTCGAACGCGAGTACCGGCACATTCAGGAGGCCCCCAACCTGGAACGCCAGGAAATCGAGCATATTTACAAAAGCAAGGGATTCGAAGGAAAGATGTTGAACCGAATTGTGAATACGGTCACTGCCAACAAGGATGTATGGGTGGCGGTGATGATGGCGGAGGAACACCAACTCTCTCCCATCGACAGGAAGCATGCCGTGCGTGCGGCCTGGATTGTGGGGATATCCGCGATCATCGGTTCACTTGTGCCCCTTGCGCCCTTCGTGGTCCTGCCCGTGTCCACAAGCATGTGGTCTTCCGTGCTTATGACTGCGCTGGTTCTCTTCGGGATAGGCGCTTACAAGGCGCGGGTGACCGTCGGCAGGCCGTTACGCAGCGGATTTGAAATGGCCTTGATTGGAACCTTGAGCGCCCTGGCCGGATACCTGGTGGGCGTCATCCTCAAAATTCCAGCCGTTCCCTAGGAGGCGCATGAAATATCAAGGTGTCCAAAAGGAAAAATCCTCGGCGGCTCTAAGTTCGGTCGTGGCTGCTGTCGGTCTGACGTCGTTTAAATTCATCGTCGGTCTCGTCACCAATTCATTGGGTATTCTTGCGGAAGCCGCCCATTCCGCGCTGGATCTGGTTGCTGCTGTGATGACTTTTTTTGCCGTGCGGGTGGCGGATAAACCCGCGGATCGCGAACATCCGTTTGGGCACGGAAAAGTCGAGAACGTCTCTGCTCTGTTCGAGACCCTGCTCCTGCTCGCCACGTCTGGCTGGATCATTTACGAGGCTATCCAACGCTTACGCTCCCCCGAATTAGAAGTGGAAGTCTCGATCTGGTCCTTCCTGGTGATGGGCACTTCGATTGTTGTGGATGTCACCCGCTCACGCATGCTGTTTGCTGCAGCCAAGAAACATAACTCTCAGGCGCTTGAAGCGGATGCGCTTCACTTCAGCACCGATATCTGGTCCTCCAGCGTTGTCATCCTCGGTTTGATCTTTGTGCTGCTCGGTCGCCTCTTTCCCGGGCTGGGTTTCTTGGAGAAAGGGGACGCCATCGCAGCGCTGGTTGTGGCGGTGATTGTGGTCTTTGTCAGCGGTGAACTTGGCATGCGCTCCATTCATGCGTTGATGGATGCCGCGCCCGGGAATGGGGAGCACGATCGAATTCTGAAGGAAGTGCGCAGGATCAAAGGTATATCGAATGTGCACGCCGTCCGCATCCGCTCGGTTGGGGCAGGCTGGTTTGTGGACATGCACGTGACCATGGATGGAGAGCTTACGCTGAACGAATCACATGCATTGACGGAGAAGATCGAAAGGAAGGTCAAGGCGATTCTTCCCAAATCGGATGTAACTATCCATGCGGAACCCATTGAGCCCGAACAAGATTCGAAAAGGGGGAACAGGAATTGACCCCGCCCTTTCACCTTACAGTTTGTGATGGCGAAGTCAGGCTTCCCTGCTTGCTGGAAGTGACTTGCATACAATCCCACCGAATGAATTTCGGACTTTAACCAGCAGCCTTTAAGACCCTCAATGCGCGAAGGGTCACCCATTTGTTGGGTTGTTTAAGTTTTCCAAAATCCACCCAGGTCTTGTCCTTGTAGTCGTATTCGAGAGCCCAGCGTCCGATCGGATCCTGTTTGGATCGAATCAGATCCAGGGTACTCGATAATCTCCTGTCCCTTCCGAAATTCAACCCGACGAGTGCCTCTGCAATTTGCAGAATATCCGTCACATAGAAAACGGGAAAACCAAACTTCCACCAGCTGCGGTTGGGTTTGGACGAATCCCGCGTCGGATAGCCTGCCGAAGCAGGGTCGATGCCCAGGAGAAAATCCACACCGCGTTTCATGGCTTTTCTTATCAATGGCGTTCTTCTTCTTGCAGGCCATTTACCGAACGCCAGCAGGACCTTTGTTCCGCCCCAGGCGCATGGGAGATTCCCGTTGACCCCGCAGGCAAACAAGGGTCCGGATTTATAGGCATAATATCGGATCTCAGCGTCCTTGCTTGTTCTTGGCGCAACCCCGTCTCCGGTGACCGTGCGCGCCATCCACTCGTAGGCTTTTTTCAAGCGCGGGTGGTCGTAGCCCAGTTCCATCAGCGCCCAGCATATGTTTCCCTGAAGGCAATCCACGGTTCCGGAGGGCGCGCCTGAGGTCATGGTTGTAAATTGCCCCCCTTCGGTCAGATTATGATCGAGAATGTATTTGCACGCCCGTACAATTCTCGCATCCTCCTTGGCTGACGCACCCAATTGGGCGAGCAGAATCAAAGACCACACGATGGATCTGTATTTTGGATTGTACCCAGGTCCCGGCCGGACCCAGTATCCCGCCGGCTCCATGTGCGAGAGGATCTTGGCGATCGGTCCCTCCTTGTGCGCCTTGCGGCGGGCGGATTTCAATTCCGCATCCTCGACGGGCGTACCCATCAGGTCGCGCAAGGCCAGATATCGAATTCCGGGATTCTCGGTTTCCAGCAGCCATGGTACCGAATCCTTTCGCAGTTGATCCCTCCACGACATATTCGCCTCCTTGCACTCTGAAAATAGTATAGCACCTTGAATGTGAAAATCAATCCTTTTCCCCCGATTTTCGAAATAAATTGGCGACGAAAAGAATTCAAACAAGTGATGAATATCCGGTGTCCTATATCGGGCTAACAATTAATCCTGCTCTTCCAATTTCGACTAGATCCCCCATTGTGGTTTTGTAACTAATAAATAATTACCCGAAGCCAATATGCTTCGGGTAATTCAATTCAGGCGTATACAAGCTTTCCCTTGGGTATGGGAATTTCCCTCCCTAATTCCTGTGCAGTTTCGAGCCATTCTTTTGCGATTTGCTCTACATTCGCCAGCGCCTCGTGGTAGGTCTTGCCATCCGCCATGCAACCTGGCAGCTCGGGAACTTCGGCAATAAACGCATCGTCCTCAGCGCTCCAATAGATTATTACTTCATATTTCATCATAGTTTTCACCTGCCAACTTGTATTTCAAGATGATGTTTCGGATCTGTTTCACCTGGTAGGGTTTAGATTTGGAACCTTGAGGCTGAAGGTTAACAATTTCCGCGATGTCCTCTCTAGTGAATATGTGATGACTGCCCCGAATTCGCTCTTGAAATCCCATCTGCTCCAGCAATTTACGGAGATCTTCAAAGTTGATATTTGTATCGGAGGTTCCTCGTAAAACCTTGACCAGGATTTTTTATTGCTTTGGCATAAACTAATTATACACAATGGAGGGTTTTCCCTCCTGAACCATCAACAACCCTGCACCTTTTCCCATTCCACCAGTTTGGCATCCATTTCCTTCTGCACTCGATCGTATTCCCTGCCGATCAAGGCAACCTCCCTTGCGCTCACCAGCGGACTTTCCAATTGGGATCCCAGGTTCGCCAGAATCGACTCAAGCTCTGCGATCTTGTTCTCCAACTCCTGCAATTGAGCCAGCCGCCGTCTTTTCTCTTTTGTCGTGGAATTGCGCGATTTCCCAGGAATGGCCACAGCGTTCGTGGATTCAAAAATTTCTCGCTGCTTCTCAGGGAGAGCTTCGAGTTCCTTCCTCTCCCTTTCCTCCCTTAACTGGGAATAGGTTCCATTATACGCAAACAGCGTTGACTCGTTGGCGTCAATCTCCCAAATCTGGGTGGCTATCGCATCCACCAGATAGCGGTCATGGGTGATCAGCAGAATCGTCCCGGTGTAATCTTCAAGGACGGATTCGAGCACTTCCTGCGAGGGGATGTCGAGATGATTGGTCGGTTCATCGAGCAGCAGGAAATTCGTATCCTGCAGTGCCAGCTTGGCCAGGGCGAGGCGACCACGTTCGCCGCCGGAGAGCATGTTCACTTTTTTATAAACGTCATCTCCGCTGAACAAATATTTGCCTAGGTAATTGCGGACCTGCCCGGGCAGCCAGGCCGGCACGACCTTTTCGACCTCTCCCAAAACCGTGTTGCCAGGATCGAGCCCTTCGTGGGCCTGGGCAAAATAACCGATCTGCAGGCTCGAACCGAGGGTCACTTCGCCGGTGAGTGGTTCAATCTGACCGAGGATGGTCTTCAGAAATGTCGTCTTACCCGCGCCATTCGGGCCGATCAGCGCGGCACAATCCTGCCTGCGCAGTTCGATATCAGGCGTCTTGAACAACGATTTTTCCGGGATGCCTGGTTCGGCGCGATAGCCGACCTGAAGGTTCCTTGTGCGGATGACGAGATCCCCGGATCGTTTTTCGGAACCGAGGCGCAGGTGCAAGTGCGGAAGTGTCCGTACCGGCGAACGCAGGCCGCGCACCCGCCGCTCGGCTTCCTCCACTCCGAAGGTGGAGGTCGCCACGTTTACCTCTTCGGCGGTTTCGCTCCACTTCTGAGACGAGGCAGCCTCGAAGCCGATCTGTTCGATCGCCTGCACCAGGCGCGATAGCCGCTTCAATTTACCCTTGGCTTGCTGGGTATTCTGCCCGGAGATGTTGCGTTTGATGTATTCCACTTCCTTGAGCAGTTTTTGCTTCTCGCTCTCGAAGATTTCCTCCCGGCGGGCAATCCGTTCCTCACGCTGTCTCAGATAGGCGGTGTAATTCCCATGATAGATCTCGAATGCTCCGGGCAGCATATCCAGGATGACCGTGCACACCTTGTCCAGGAAGTAGCGATCGTGTGAGACGATCACAGCTGCGCCATTCCACTGCCTCAAATACCCTTCAAGCCATTCCACGGCGCGGATGTCGAGATGATTGGTCGGTTCGTCGAGCAGAAGCAGGTCCGGATTCGAAAGCAGGAGACGGGCAAGGAATGCGCGTGTGCGTTGTCCCCCGGAGAGATGGTCGAGCGGGAGGTCGTAATCGTTCGGGTCGAATCCCAATCCCGTCAAGACCTGTTTAATGCGCGTCACGTAGGTGTAACCGCCACGGCGTTCGAAATCCTCCTGCAACTTTCCGTAGGATCCCATTACCTGCGGCTGGTCAGCCATGAGGCTTTCCAATCGGTGCAATTCCTCCTGCATCTTAACCAGGTTTTCAAATACCGAGAGGCAGGCCGTCCAAAGGGTGCCCTCCATTTTGAAGTCCGCCTCCTGCGGGAGGTACCCGAGGCGAGCCCCGCGGGCGCGTGTCACCGTCCCGGAAGAGGAATCATCCTCTCCAACGAGAATCCGCAGCAATGTCGTCTTGCCTGCACCGTTCGGACCCACGAGAGCCAGCCGCGCCCCTTTTGGAACCGAAAAAGTAAAATTCGCAAACAGGTCAAGCGCGCCAAATGATTTGGTAAGCGAGGTGACACTGATCAAGGACATGAATAATCTATCAGCCCGGCAAATGAATTTGGTTCTCCAGTAATTAATGGAATAAGTCTCAACACAGAGTACACAATGGGGGAGATAGGCAGTAATTTTACGGGCGGTTTCCCTTCGTGACTTTTGTGGTTGAAAAGGTGTTCGTGTAAAAAACGGTAGAACCAGGAAATTCTATGGACTGGTTACGTCCCACGACCACGAAGCAGGCTCCTCAGGAGGAGAGATCCTCGTGTGTGTCAATGTGCCCGGGCTTTTCCTTGCCCAATTCCAACGACCGTTGATATGCCGCCCAAACTGCGCGGGAAATGGCCGTGCGGAACCCGGCCTTCTCCAAATAATACAAGGCTTCCGCGGAGGTACCACCCGGCGAAGTGACTTGATTCCTCAGGGTCGCAGGGTGCCTCTCCGCGTATTCATAAAAGGCGGCGGAGCCTTTGATGGTCTGTAAAACCAGCTGCTCAGCGATGCGGCGCGGGAATCCCATGTGCACGCCGGCGTCGATCAGAGCTTCGGTGAACAGGAAGACGTAAGCCGGGCCGGT
>VGNF01000167.1 GCA_016866195.1 Chloroflexota bacterium
AATTCGGTCTAAGACTGACGCCGGAGGAAGGAAGAGACATCACCCGCATCAGCGAAATGATCAAAGCCGCCGCCCGCGAACAACATCCGGTAATTCATCCTGAGAACCCGGAAATAACCGGTCCAACCATCGCACAGTTATCCGGACCTCCGCACAATCCACGCGCACACCGTAGAAATGTCGTAACGGTTTCGACGAATACCAGCGACTGGAAAAAACCATCCACATGGACCGGCGTGATTGATCGCTCGCCTTGCGGCACAGGAACCTGCGCAAAGATGGCGGTGTTGCATGCCCGGGGTCAGCTTGGTATAGATCAGGAATTTGTGCATGAGGGGATTTTGGGCACCATCTTCACCGGCAGGTTGGCCAGGGAAGTGCAGGTAGGATCGTACAAAGCTGTCGTTCCGACCCTGAGCGGCACTGCCTGGATCACAGCCATCAATCAACTTACAGTGGACCCATCCGACCCATTCCCCAACGGTTTTACTGTAAAAGATATCTGGTGATCGTATCATTCTGCGTGCAATTCAAAGGGAGGTTGACTCTGCCAATCATCACCGGTGTGCCAGAGCCCCAGATCCCTTCATCCAGCACAGATCCGAGCACTTGTTCCCTGAGAGAACGTTTTCCTCGCCATCCCATCAAGATCAGGGTTGCCCCTTTTTCATGCGCGGTGTGCAATATCCCCTGGGAATGGGACGCGGCTATTCTCGGGATGAGTTCTATTTCAGTTTCAGGATCATTCAAAGTGCCCGGTACATGACCGAGGAGTTCCTTGTGGTGATCGAAATTTTGGGCACGGCCAGCGCCACCATCTCGGGCGACGCTTACGCCACGACGGTAACCCCGGCTGCGATAACGATTGTTTGGGGCGAGCTCAGGAAAGACAAGGGATTCGTGATCAATCCACTATAAAGCAAGAACATTGGGATGAAAAAGGATTCACCGATAAACAGCACATGACCTGCCACCGGGCTGTGACGCGGGAGCATCGAGTTGACGGCAAAGCCTGCAAGAAAAGCTCCCACCACACCAATGGTGGAGAGGAATTGCATGCGTTCGCCATCCTGGACCAGTCCGAATCCATGCGGACCGATCAACATACCACCGATGATGATCCCAATGATCCCCGGGAGGCGCACACGCTCGGAAAGCATTGGCGTGATCAGGATGACGACCATGATGAGAAGAAAGAAGCCGACCGGTTTATCGAACAGTTCAATCAGCATTGGTCCTCCCACGGACCGGATTTTTAAAGAGTGTCCGCTGCAATTCCAGAATATGTGCAGGCGTGGTTCCACAACAACCACCAAGGATCCTTGCCGGCCACTTCGCCGCATAACTGCAATAGGCTTGCGGATCAACCGCGTCCGTATTAACCCAGCCGAGACGATCATCTGCATATCCAATGTTTCCATACGCAATCAAAGGAAATTGGTCACCGCAGAATGCACGCAATTCTTCCAGGGAATTTATCAAAGAAGAGGCGGGGACGCAATTTACGCCAAGGGCTGATACGCCAACAGACATAAGCTGCTCAGCGGCAACCATTAGGCTTTCCCCGGAAAGGATTTTGCCAGCCGCATCGCAGACAAAGCTGACGACCACCGGGACATCGGTCTGAACGGCCAGGCTGGCACAGATTCGGGCTTCGCGGATCGTGTTCATGGTTTCGACCAGGATGAGATCGACTCCACACTCACACAAATCAAAGATTCGTTCCGAATGCTCCTCCTTCAATTGATCGTCCGACGGGACAAGATCCGGGCGATAGCAATCTTCCAAGGTGGAAATGGATCCGGCAAGAAAAACTGGATCGCTCTCATCTCTGCCCGTGGCCTGAATTGCTTCGCGGGCAATTGCTACCGCGCGGGAGGTCAATTCGAATGCTCGCTCCCTTCCGCCTTGCCTGCTCAAAACCCTTCGATGGGTACGAAATGTATTCGTTGTAATGATATCTGCGCCCGCGCGCACATAATCCATGTGAATTTGAAGCAAAGTGGTCCTGCCGATTTCATCCATCAGGGCATTCGCCGACCATAACGGCAGTCCTGTATCCACCCCTCGGCGGTTCAGTTCAGTGCCCGTTGCTCCATCCAGCAAAAGCGGCGTTCCGTGCAGGAGGCGCGATTCAAACCGACCCTTCATACCAGCATCACCTGCACCACCTCCCCCGCGCTCAAGCCGGTTGCATCCGCCGGGATGCATAGAAGTCCATCGGCTGCCGCCAGCGTGAAGATCAAGTTACTTTTTCCGAAAATTGGCTCAGCCGTATATAGAGATGGGTTGGCATCGCGATCCAATCTCAATTTCACAGGCCACCAATCCTCCCGTCCTGCCTGTGAAGCCAAATTGATTGTCAACCGGGCGGCAACCGTCGGACGAGGGCGCGGGAGCGCGTTCTGCAGCTTTTCCAGGACCGGGCCGAGGAACAAATATCCGTTGATCAGCGCGCTGACCGGATTGCCCGGCAGTCCAATCACAGCCTTTCCGCGGCACACACCAAGTATGGTGGGCTTTCCCGGGCGCGTATTGATTCCATGCACCAAGACACCAGGTTCACCTAGTTGACGGATCACCTCCGCGGTCATATCGCGCGTGGAAGCAGACGACCCTGCGGTGATCACGATCACATCGCATTCCCGCAGGGCGCGTTCCGCTGCCGCTTTGAGCGATTCGAATCGACCCCGAATGAGACCATAGGAAAACGGCAAACCCCCAATCTTTTTTGCAAGCGCTTCGAGTGAAAAGGAATTGATATCACGAACCTGACCGGGTCTTGGTTTCAAGGTGGGATCGATGATTTCGTCGCCGGTCGAAATCAGACCCAGGCGCACTTTTCGGACGACCAATACTTCCGTCATGCCCAATGCCATCAATCCACCAATTTCTGCAGGGCGCAGAACCGTTCCGCGTGGAATAACAATGCTGTTTTGGGTCACATCCTCCCCGATTTGGATCACATTCTCCCCCTCCGCCACAGCTTTGAAGACTTCGATTTCTTTTGTTTGTGACTGCTGGGTGTGCTCCAGCATGACCACCGCATCTGCCCCTTCGGGCAGCATGCCGCCAGTGTGAATCAGGGCGCATTGGCCGGACTCGATTTCAATCGTAGGTGAATCTCCCATCGGCACTTCGCCGACCAGGGTAAGATAGGCTGGCAGTGAATCTCCAGCTCCGAAAATATCCGAGGCGCGGACAGCATATCCATCAACTGTCGATCGCGGGAACTCCGGCAACGGATGAGGAGCAAGGATATCGGAGGCTGCGACACGCCCCAGCGAATGTACGACGTCAACCGTCTCGAAATCGGACAAAGGGGCGTTCAAATGCTCCAGCAGCTTCGAGCGCGCTTCTTCGGGGGGAAGCAGTCTCAGAAATTCAGGCATGACCAGGATAATCCAGGCGACGCGAAAAACCGGTTCACCGCAGCCAAAATGTCAGAGTCAGGAAATACATTGTCAAACCAAGAACTCCGAGCGCGGTCGAGGTAAGCAGCTTCCAATTCGGTTTCGCACCACGCGCAATATTCCACAGCATCGCAATTTGCAAACAGGCAAAAGGAAAGGTCAGGAAGGCCGGCCAAAGGAGATTGAGAGATGGTCCCATCGCGGAAGCCGCCAGGAAAAGAATATAGGAGGAAATGACAAGGCTGTGATGAAGCGGAATAGTCCGCTGCCAGGTCAGTAAGCGCAGCATCGTGCCCCGTTGATACTTCTGGTCACGAGAAAAAGATGGAAATCCCAATACCAGAAAGTACGCCAAAGCCAGGGTGGTGAGAGGCATGGCAATCCCGAACAACAGGCGGTGAAATTCTTCCGACTGCAGTAAAAAACCCAAGCCGGTAATGATGTAGGCGATATGCGCCGCGAGGATCAACTCGCCATAACCGCGATTGAGCGCTCGTATTGGCGGAATTGCATAGGCGATGATGAAAACCAGCGAGATCAGAAGAAAGAAGATCGCCGAGGACGGCAAATGTGAATTGGCAAAGAGAATATACCCCAAGATCACTTCGGCACCAAGGAAACCCAGGGAGAGATTGATCAGCAAGGCACGAAGTCTGGTCCGCTCGGTTCGCGTCTCGTCTGCGAGGATGGGATCGAGGAATGGGCGAAAGGCTTCCGCCAACATGCTCATGCTGGATTGCCCCAGAAGACACATCAACAAACCCAGCCAGAACGAATCTGCCACAAGCGGAATCCCCAGATAATTTGCAATACCCGCCCCAAGCAGATAAGCCAGAGCTGCTAAAATCAGTTGGACCGGCCGGATCAACAGAAGTATTTTTCGGATCATGGTGATTGGGCCAAGAACTGTTCCAGCCGGGCAACGGCATGAGGCAGGTTCGTCCTTCCAAACCCGAGGCGGAAGTGATTTGTCGGGTCGTCGAATAGGTCGCCGGGCAGAAGCAGCACGCCCACCCTTCTGACCAATTCCTCACAAAATTCCTCCACGGATCCCTTTATCAATTTCGGGTAAGCGATCGATCCAGCTCGAGGCCGCACCCATGTGAACCTATCCCGCCACCGACCCATGAGCCCATCCAGTACGGTGAGGTTGGAGCGTATGATATTCAGATTTCTTTGGGCAAGCTCCTGCCGGTGACGCAGCGCCAGCTCAGCCAGAAATTCACTCGGCGCGGCATTGCAGATGGTGGTGTAATCCTTGAGCGCCGCCATGCGGTTGTACACATCCGTGTTCTTGGTTGCGATCCAGCCAATTCTCAAGCCCGGCAAGCCATAGGTTTTGGAAGTGACGCCCAGCGAGACGGCATGCGCTCCCTGGTCGCAGGCTGCGGGAAGGCAATTTACAGGATCCAATTCGGATTCCCGATATACCTCGTCGAAGAAGAGCAGCAATCCATTTTCCTGGACGAAGTGATTGAGCGCGAGAAAATCCTCCTTCGGCATTAAGAATCCCGTTGGGTTATGAGGGATATTGACGATCACGGCCCGCGTCGACGGGCGTACGATCCGGTGGAGCTCGTCCAAATCCAGACCCCACCCCATCTCCTCACGCGCCCGCCATGGTGTTACCTGGCATCCCAACCCTTTCGCCACTTCTGCCAAGGATTGATAACAGGGGAAATGAACAATGACATGGTCATCCTCGGTCAGCATGGCCAGCATGAAATTCATGATCGCCTCTTCCGCCCCGGAATGTACCAGGACCTGTTCCGGAAGGATGGTTTCATACATTCGGGAAATCTCGTTCCGCAAGGCAGGACTCCCCTGCGATTCGGTATACCCCAACCAGACTTCCTTGAATTTCTCCGCCGCCTCCGGCTCCATGTTCAAGAGATCCGCAATGGACATGGATTCGCAATCGGAAGCACACAGGATGTACTCCGCGGAAAACTCATATTTGGCAAAATAACGCTCGAGCTTGAAAGGGGAAATTTTCATCTTCGGAGGTTTTCGTTCCAGGAAAGTGCGGAACCCGCCGGACCCGATCACCCTCCAAGAGCTCGCTTCATATCACGATAGTGAAGCTGATTATGCAAATACAGCATTTTGATCATTTCGCGCAGGGTGGTTTCTCCCAGAAAGGGATGCCGGCCGCGGACATTCAAATCGTCTTCCTTTAAGGTGGACAACCACGCAATGGAATGGTTGCGGACCTCTCGATATTGTATGAGCAATTCTTCCGGGGGCAGGTCTTTTGTTTTCGCCTGCTGTGACGCATTGTAGCGATCGATCGAAAAATCTTCCGATGCACCCGCACCTCCCTGCCGGATGCTTTCGAACAACCGCATCAATCCGCGTTCGGAGGTGACGAAATGCGATAATACATTTCGCGCGCTCCACCTCGAGCCCTCGGTATAGATATCCGTCTGCCAATGGTGGCTGTTCAAACCAGAAAAGAATTCCTCCATGCGTTTTCCCTCGGATTTGAGCTTGTTCGCAAGATCGGTTAGTTCAGACATCCCATTCTCCAATATCAAGAGGTTGACTTGCTCGCGCGGACAATGTGGCCGCACGTGTCAAGGTTGTTGAATTCCCGCATAATTTATCGATCGCTTTCCCGTGGCGAACCAGTAGTAATTCCTCATCGAAGAAATCTGTTTGATCAATGCCTGGCTGTCCTCAAAATCAGTCCGTACGTAAAAATAATTGGTGTCGTAAGGGCTGTCGCCAAAGACGGCTGCCAGTACGTACCCATTCGATTCAGCATAGGTTTTCAACAGAATCGTCATGCTGAACCAGCGTTGAGACAGATTCGCCTCCGTCAGTTTTGGCGGAACCAGCGGCGAGTAGTAGTCGTGAAACATGATGATGTGAGGCTGATATCGATCCAGATACTCCTCGGTAATCCCTCCGTTATGTGCGATGAATTGGTCATTTAAACCCCAGGTGTCGATCGCGGTCCATCCCGAATAGTAGGGTACCAGACCTGCTTCCGTGGTCGCGATCACGTATCCCTCCTCCCGGTATTGCGCAAGCAGCTTCCCCATCTCAAAACGACCGTCCCGTTCGTAGGGACTTGCGCACGTTCTTTGAAAAGATGTAAGAAAGCAATTCTGATACCAGGAATAATAAACAACTCCGGCGGTCAAACAGGCAAGGGTGGTGAAGGATACGATCCGCTCTCGCCAGTCGAGGGATTCATACCAGGGCAAACGAATGCCACGCACAAGCGGATTCCACGAAATCAGGGCGATGGGCATCAGTGCGTATTGAAACCGCGAGCCGAAATTCATCTCATCCGAAATCAGGACGAAGACGGATGCAAAACCAATGATCGGGATCAGGTGCGCGATCGATACCCTGGTCGTCTCGCGGGTTCGAAAACCTAGCAGGAAGGCAACCATAACCGGCAGGCATAATTGCAAGGTATTTCGAAGAGAATTGTTGAAGGAATCCCAGTGAAGACCCATATCCCCTTTTTTGTAATATGGATTTGGCAGAGGATATCCAAAGTAATCCCAGCGCCACAAAAAGTATATTCCACCAATTGAAATAAAAACCAAGAAAAATACGAGCAGGATGGGTAATGACGCTCTGAATCCACGCCTGACAACAACTGCGAAAATCATCAAACCTGCCAGGATGACCCCCTCTGGTCGAATCAATCCCGAAATCAATCCACTTAAAGCAAAGCCAAGGGAAAGGCAAATGGAGGATGTGGGCATTCGCATCAGGAGCAACCCAAAAATCCAGGTTACAGTTGCTGCGAGAGCAAAGAACGGAGTACCAAAATACGCCGCCACATATGAAAGGCCGGTGCCAACGGCTAGATACATCCCGCTGGTCAGAGATAAGGCAATGTTGGTGTGATGGATTTTTCGATTTGCCCAATAAATCAAAAGCACCGTGAGCAGGTGAGAGGCGAACCCAATTCCACGCACGGCACGACCGACGGTCAGACCCGATTTGATCAAGGCTGCGGATGCAGCCATGAAAAGGAAATCCGTCGCGCCATCGACCGGAGCTTCGCCAATATTCCAAACAATCCCATGCCCACCGGCCAGGTGCTGCGCGTACCGCATCAGCATGGCCGCATCTTCGAACGGAGGAATGGAGAAATCTACATAGCGCCACGCATAATATAAAGTGGCAGCCACAAGTGCCAGGGTGGCCAGGAAATCCATTAAGAGCGTCCTGTTGCCAGTCATGCGATCGAATCCATTTTCTCGCCGGTAAGGGGGCCGCTCACAAGAGCGAATACCCTCCGTCCACCGTGATGGTTTGCCCGGTAATGTAGTTGTTTTTGATCAGGAATTCGAGGGCGGAGGTTAATTCGTCAAGATCTCCCGGTCGCCTCATGGGCAGCCTGGCTGTCAGCGCAGACCATTCCTCCTCCGCTGTATGGGTTGAGCGAAGTATCAAACCCGGCGCGATGGCATTGACGCGGATCGCCGGAGCGAGTGAACGTGCAAGCATGGAAGTCATCGATTCCAATGCAGCCTTGGTGATCACATAGGACGGATAACGTTTCCATGTTTTTCGGGCGCCGACGTCGGTCACATTCACGATCCCC
>VGNF01000168.1 GCA_016866195.1 Chloroflexota bacterium
GGTTGAAGGGACACAGGGCGATCAGACCCAGGTCTTTCGCCAGCCCGAGTGAGACGACAAAGGCCGGTGCCGCCAGAAAGCTGATGAGCAGCACCGGCTTGCGTCCGAAGCGATCCGCCAACTCACCTCCGATCAGCTGTGCCAGAAAGGATCCCGCACCAAAGAGCGAGACGATCAGACCCGCCTGCGCCACAGGCAGGCCGCGGTGGGAAGTGAGATACAATGCGAGGAATGGCACGACGAACCCGCCGATGCGGTTGATCAGGGTGCCCGCGAAAAGCAGCCAGAAGGCTCCCGGCAGGTTAAACATGGGCGAGACTATATCATATAAATCGGATGGGTATTCCGACTGGAGGTGGCCATGGTTACTGTCGCGAAAGTGAATACCGAGAATCGGCGGCAGGTGAGGCGGTTTGTCCAGCTCCCTCAGCGGCTGTACTCCGGTTGCCGCCAGTGGGTGCCTCCGCTGAACATTGACGCCTACAATCAATTGAACCGCCGGAAGCATCCCTTTCACGAGCACTCCGATGTGGATTTCTTTTTGGCGACGCGTGATGGACGGGACGTCGGCCGCATTGCAGTGATCGAGAACAAACCCTTCAATGCCTATCATAAGACACGCAAAGCGGATTTTTACCTGTTCGAATGCGAAGACGATCACCAGGCCGCCGAGGCGTTGTTCAATACCGCCTTCGAGTGGGCGCGAGCGCGTGGATTGGATTCGATCGTTGGGCCGAAGGGTATGGGTCCGCTGGATGGATATGGAATCCTGATTTTCGGACATGAACATCGTCAAACGATGACGATGCTGAACTACAATTATGCCTACTACCAGCAGCTGGTCGAGGCGCAGGGATTCGTCAAGGAGGTGGATTTCGTTTCGTG
Source organism: Chloroflexota bacterium (assembly GCA_016866195.1). GTDB lineage: Bacteria > Chloroflexota > Anaerolineae > Anaerolineales > Villigracilaceae > VGNF01. The sequence goes on from VGNF01000168.1 coordinate 886, forward strand.
TTATCTTTCGGCAGAAAACTTCAAGATCCCCGAGCGGGTTGTGCGCATTGCCGAGCGGGTAATGCAGCGAGGCAACCTTGAAGTCAAACGCTTCCGCAACAAGCGCGAACTGATTGCATGGGCGGATCGCATTGGAAAGGCGTATAACGAGGCGTTCGTGCACAACTGGGAGTACTACCCGCTCTCGCCGCGCGAGATCGGCTTTGTGGTGGAAAACATATTGACCGTCGCGGATCATCGCTTGATCAAGATCATCACCCATGAAGATCAAGTGGTCGGATTCCTTTTTGCGTTTCACGACGTCTCGGCTGCACTGCAGCGCGCCAAGGGAAACCTACTGCCTTTCGGCCTGCCGGATCTTTTACTCGAGCTGCGGCGCACGAAAACGGTGGCTGTGAATGGTATGGGAATCCTCCCCGAGCATCAGGGGCATGGAGGCAATGCCCTGTTGTACCATGCCATGGGCAATACCTTGATGGAATTCCGGCAGTTTGAGCACGTGGAAATGACCCAGGTGGCCGAGACCACCCGCCAGATGCGCGCCGACCTCAAGAACCTGAACGGCCTGGAATACAAGAATCACCGGGTATATCGAAGACCGTTATAACTCCGATGCTGATTACACGCGAATCCAGAAACAAGTACAAGTTCCCTGTGGGTTTCTTTCGGGAGGACGGGCATGTATCCTTCCCGGATCTCTCCTCCGCCCGGGCTTTTGCCGCCCTCATGTCCGCTCGTCGGGACCGGCCGGTGCCGGCGGCGGACCTGTATGCCATGTCCCTCCTAGACGAAGCCTTTCATTTGTTATTGGAGCATTATTGCCGAGGACGTTCGGGATTGATCGAGAAAGCCGGTTCGACAGTGCAGGCCGAACTTGGCGATGGATATGATTCCACACTGCTTCAATTCGTGGATCAGTTTCCGCCCAATTCGATCTTTCTTGGAAGACAGACGGCAAGTAATTACCAGAAGGAGAAATTCGCCTCTGGATCTATGGAGGAAATCGCCGCCATTCAGGATCTGCTGTTAACTGACAGTGCGAACTACAACCCGGCATTGCATGCCTACGTCGAATTGTTCGATCGCAGTGTCATGAGCGGATCGGAATATGCTCAATTCATCGAACGGCTGGTGAAATTCTTTTCTGCTGTGCCAGCAGGGGAAGTTGCCTCCCGCAGCTGGACGCTGTATGAGATATTGCAGGCGCCGGTCAGGATCAGCCCAAATTCGATCGAAGGCCAGCTGCGTTTTATCCTCGAGAACTGGGGTCATGTGCTTGGTGAAGCCTTCACGATCCGCCTGCTTCGAGGGATCGATTTCATTCGCGAAGAGGTCATTCGCAGGTCCGGTCCGGCCGGATTTAAATCGGAAGCCCAGGTTCACACATACACGGGACAGGACTATGCGGAGTACGAGCGCTACAGCCCGGACCGTGAGTGGATGCCGCGTCTGGTCCTGATGGCCAAGAACACCTACGTCTGGCTCGACCAGCTCTCAAGAAAATATGGAAGGGAAATTTGTACGCTCGACCAGATCCCTGATGAGGAGCTGGACCTGATGGCTGCACGGGGCTTCACCGGCCTGTGGTTGATCGGGCTGTGGGAACGCAGCCGGGCTTCACAGCGAATCAAACAGCGAATGGGGCAGCAGGAAGCGGTCGCCTCGGCGTATTCCCTGGCTTCGTATGATATCGCCTCGGACCTCGGGGGATGGGAGGCTTTGCAGAATTTTAGAACGCGCGCCTGGGGACGCGGCATCCGGCTTTCCGCGGACATGGTTCCCAACCATATGGGCATCGATTCGAACTGGATGATCGAGCACCCCGATTGGTTCCTCTCCCTTTCGCATTCCCCCTATCCCTCCTACTCCTTCGGATCCGAAAACCTGGCGGACGATCCGAGGGTGGGGATTTACCTTGAGGACCATTACTACGACCGGACCGATGCCGCGGTAGTTTTCCAGCGGCGGGATCATTACACAGGAGAGGTGAGGTACATCTATCATGGCAACGACGGGACCTCCTTTCCCTGGAACGACACGGCTCAATTGGATTACACCAGGTCCGAAGTTCGTGAAGCGGTCATCCAGACCATTCTGCATGTCGCCAGAAATTTCCCGATCATCCGCTTCGACGCGGCCATGACCCTGGCGAAGAAGCACATTCAACGCCTGTGGTTCCCTGAGCCGGGCGCCGGAGGGGCGATCCCCTCGCGCGCACAGTGTGGACTTTTACGCACGGAGTTCGAAGCGGCCATTCCGAATGAATTCTGGCGCGAGGTGGTGGATCGCGTTGCGTCTGAGATTCCCGACACGCTCCTGCTGGCCGAAGCCTTCTGGCTGATGGAGGGATACTTTGTGCGAACGCTCGGCATGCATCGGGTGTACAACTCCGCATTCATGCACATGCTCAGGGACGAGCACAATGCCAAGTTCCGCGGCGCGATCAGGAACACATTGGAATTCGACCCGCAGATACTCAAACGCTACGTCAACTTTATGAATAATCCGGATGAAAAGACGGCAGTGGAGCAATACGGGACCGGCGACAAATACTTCGGTGTAGCTACCCTGCTGGCTACGCTGCCCGGCCTGCCAATGTTCGGGCATGGACAGGTGGAGGGTTTCCATGAGAAATACGGCATGGAATACCGTCGCGCCAAATGGGAGGAAGGAGAGAACGAAGGGCTGGTGCGAGGACATGAGTGGCGGATCTTTCCGCTGCTCCATCGTCGGTATGTGTTCGCCGATGTGGATAATTTCCTGTTCTATGATTTTTATACGGCGGGCGGCAAGGTCAATGAGGATGTGTTTGCGTATTCCAACCGTCATGACAACGAGCGCGGATTGATCCTTTATCACAATCGATATGCGGAAGCGCGCGGCTGGGTGCGCACCTCCACGGCCTACCTGGACCGAGGCTCGGGTGAGTTGAGGCAGAAATCCCTGGCGGAGGGGCTGGATCTGCCGTTCGAGGGGCTGGCAATCTTTCGGGATTATGTCACGGGACTTGAATACATCCGTACGTGCGAGGATCTATGGGCCAAGGGAATGTATGTGGAGTTGCGCGCCTATCAATCCCATGTGTTCATGGACTGGCGTTTCGTCGATGACGGCCGCTGGCTTGAAATCTTGCGTAGGTTGGACGGAGCAGGTGTCCCTTCCATTCAAGCTGTTTGGGATGAATTGTTCTCGACCAGGGAGCAGGAAGTCGTCACGACTGAAAACGGAGTGAGCCGGCAGCCAAGAACCCACAAAGCTTCCCGGCGGAAGAAGGAATCCGTGAAGAAGCAAACGAAAAAGACTGGGCAAAACCGGAAGGAATCCTCCAAGCCCTCCCACGGATCGACTCGAAAGAAGAATCCCGCGAGGGAGATTCTCGGTAAATCGCGGGGGAGGATGAAAAAACGTGGCGCACGAAAATCCCCCACAAAAGAAAAGATCGTCAAAAGAAGGTGAAGCTCCTGCGGAGTGCGATGATGTGAAGGGTGCGTGTAGGTTCCGAACCCTACAATTGCCATACGCTTCCTTAAAACTTCGATTTCTTCATTGACTCTCGTTTTGAAAGGCACTATACTGCCTTCATCGAGGTACGCCGCCATGAGCCTGTTTTTCGGAAAGTCCAAATTCGGCCGGTGAAACACGCGATTATCCACGCGTGTTTTTTGTTTAACATTCAATTCAAAAGGAGACCTATGCCATGGATTACGGATTGATCGGTAAGCTTGAAAAAGCCAAGCGATATGCGGAAGACCGCTCCCGGTTTCGATTCAACCAGTTCGATCTCACCTTTCACGGGGATAACAACGATCATCACGTCACTTACGACAACGGTTCCTTTAATTGTGATTGCGAATTCTTCCTGACCCACAAACGCTGTGGCCACTCGATGGCGCTCGAGATCCTGCTCAAGGATATGCTCGGCGAAACCGTTCAGGCCTGATTGGAATTGACTATTCGAGCTGCCTTCCGGATCCGGAAGGCAGTTTTTATTAATGGACGACTGTGTAGCAAGGATCATCTAAACCAGTCGAAGGCAATGCAAGTGAGCGCCAGCCAGCGTGGCAAGCTCCTGTCGTGATGGTCGCCGGGATTGCCCCAACCCCAGAGGGGGTTTTGCACTGACATGATTGCGACAAAGCATTAATGGATCCTAACAATTCTGGAGTAAAATTTTCCCATGCGATCCGGATTATCGCGGCGCGACTTCCTGAAAATTAGCGGTTTATCGTTGGGCGGCCTGGCTTTTTCCCCTTTTTTGCCAGGTCTGACCGACTTTGACGACAGCATGGTGGTCCGCATCGCCACCGCCCAGATGCCGGTGCGCAAGGAGCCCTCGGACGAAAGCCGCATCGAGCTGACATGGTATCGCGATGACCTGGTCCATGTCTATGCGGAGTACAAGGCGGAGGAGCCGGCCCACAATCCCATTTGGTATCGGGTATGGGGCGGTTACCTGCATCGCGGCCGCCTGCAGCGGGTGAGGACCCTGTACCAGGAACCACAGCCGATTCCGGAAGGAGGGCGCAGGCTCTTTGAGGTATCCGTCCCTTTCACCACACCTTACCGTTTTTCGAAAGCCCGCGGCTGGGAACCGCTTGCTCCTCCGATCTATTATGGCTCCGTGCACTGGGTGGAGGCGCAGGAGGAGGGTCCACTCATGGCGGAGTACTCCGGACCGTGGTATCGCATCTTCGATGAACTGGATTCGAATGTACCGTATTATGTGCCGGCCATTCATATGAATGCGCTTCCGCAAAGCGTATTCGATCCCGTCTCGCCGGAGATCCCGTACGAGCAGAAATTGATCGAGGTGAACCTGACGACGCAGATGCTGTACGCGTACGAATACGGCACCTCGGTGTTTCAAACCAATATCTCCTCGGGCATTCGCGGAGGGGGGCAGAGCGGCGCCGGCCTTTCGACTACAACACCCTTTGGCAAGTTCAACATTTTGGACAAGGTCCCCTCCAAGCACATGGGCAACAGCTATTTCAGCATCGGTCTGCAGGGCAACCTGCTCGCGGATGAGGACGGATATGTCTTGCCGGGAGTGCCCTGGTCGACCTTCTTCACGCCGGTCGGACACGCCTTCCACGGGACCTACTGGCATGAGAATTTCGGGCCCCACATGAGCCACGGCTGTGTCAACATGAGGTCTCACGAAGCCAACTGGTTATTCCGCTGGTCGCAGCCGCCGCACACGACGCAGGCGATCTCCAACCATTCCCGCATCGGGACAATGGTGGAAATTCACTACTAATTTAAACCCCAAGACCTTTCGTACAACCATGCCGTCCCTGGACTGGAAAGGTAAACATGCACCGATCGTCGCGCCGGCAAAGCTGGTGGTGGATTCGATCCTATACCCCGGAGGACAGGGTTATCCCAAGGCCGATCCGCTGGGGCGTTTGATTCTGGGGGATAACCTGGCGGTGATGGCGGCGCTTCTACCGGAATTTGAAGGACGGATCAACCTGATCTATGCCGATCCGCCTTTCTACACCAATCGAAAGTTCAAGAGTCGCATCGGCCGGGGGGAGGATTCACGCAAACCGCGGGACTGGAAGCTTGGGGAGGGATATCACGACGCGTGGCCGGATCTGGATTCATACCTGCAATTTCTGTACGAACGCCTGACATTGATGCATCGTCTGCTGGCTGAGAATGGGACTCTGTATCTGCATCTCGACTGGCATGCGGACGCCTACGCGCGCTTGTTGTTGGATGAGATCTTTGGATCGGAAAATCTCATCAACGAGATCATCTGGGCTTATCATGGGCCCTCCCCGATTCGGACTGCGTTCAATCGCAAGCATGACACCATCCTGTCCTATTCGAAGAGCAAGGAGTATGTCTTCAACGCCGACTCTGTGCGCGAGCCGTACCATCCCAACACAGTGACGACGTTTCGATCCTCACCGAAGGCCGGTTTCGGCAAGGTGCCGGACCTGGCGCGAGGAAAAGTCCCTGAGGATTGGTGGTATTTTCCCGTCGTTGCCCGTTTGCACAAGGAACGCACGGGATATCCCACTCAGAAACCTGAGGCACTGCTCGAGCGGATCATCCTGGCTTCCTCCAATAAAGGGGATCTCGTGGCAGATTTTTTCTGTGGTTCAGGGACAACCCCTGTGGCGGCAGCCCGACATGGGAGAAAGTTCATCGCGTGTGATGAGACATTTCGTGCGGTGCACACGACGAGAACCCGTCTTGTAGATTCTTCGCGCAAAGTATTTTCATTGGAAAATGCCTCGGCGGCTGGTGGAAAATTTTCCAGGCAGCAAGGCAGGGCAAGCACCAAAGTCTCCAGGGATGGTGTCCGACTCGTAACCTCCCTGGAGGTAGATTATTGGGAAATTGACCCCGAATGGGATGGGAAGATCTTCCGCAGCGCAGCCCAGGCTCAGCGTCACGCTCGCAGCGGGGAACTGGCATTTAACATGAACATAAAAACCGGTCGCCATCCAAGCGTCCGGTTCGTCACGGCACAGGGCAGTCAATTCCAATTAAACGTCTAGACGATACCCCACGCCGCGTATGGTTTTGAGCAATTTCGGATTTTCCGGGTCGAGTTCGATGGCGCGGCGCAGCCAGGAGATGTGCACGTCCAGTGTGCGCGTATCGCCGGTGTAATTCGTCTCCCAGGCCTTTTTGAACAGCGTTTCGCGCTCCATCACCTCTCCGTGCTTGTCCATGAGCAGGCGCAGGATGGTGACCAGGCGCGGGGTGAGTTTTGTATTGCGGCCGAGGCAGCGCACGCGGCGTTTTTCCAGATCGAGGCGGATCGCCCCCACATGGATCACGTTTTTCCCATCCCCGGGCAGGATCGGTTTGATGCGGTTGACCAGTTTTTGGACGGTAAAGGGAAGAGCCAGCACGGCATCGGCCGTGTCCTTGCTGATGTCGGTATCATCCTCGACGATCAACACCAACGGAAGGCGTGAATCCTTTTCTCGAATGGCCTGGCAGATCCGCAGCCCGGTGCTGCGCAGGGAGGCTGCGTTGATCACGATCAGGCTCGGGCTGACTTCCTTCAAACGCGAGATGGGGG
>VGNF01000169.1 GCA_016866195.1 Chloroflexota bacterium
TACGCTGCTCATTTTTTCTCCTTGTGGTTCGGTTCCCGTGCCCCAGGACGGGTCATTTCAAATCTGATAAAGATTTCTTGTTGTTCCCAGTCAGTTTGCTATGCGCAGCGAGCTTGGGAAGGACAGTCATATTTGCAGGAAGTTGAACCTCAACTCACGGCTTTCTTCACCAGCGCGGCAATCGTTGCCTCTTCCGCGCCGGTCAACTTAATCAACGCGAAGCTGGCTGCCCACATATTGCCCTCGTCAAGTTTCGCATCGGGTTGAAAACCGAAGGTTGCATATCTCACGCCAAATTTGCTGGCAGCCTGAAAGAAACAAATGACCTTGCCATCGGTGTTGGCATAGGCCGGCATCCCATACCAGGTCTTCGGCATGAGTCCGGGCGCGGCAGCGGTGACGATCTCATGGATCCGTTTCCCCATGGAGCGATCCGTTGGGTCCTTCATCTGCGCAATGGCGGCCAGCAGGGCCTTTTCACCTTCCGCCCGATCCTTGCTTGCTCGCGCTTCCGCCTTCATCTCTTGCGCCCGCGCTCGCATCGCGGCTTTTTCTTCGGCTGTGAATCCCATGGACTTCTTGCCGGTCGCGGTGGTGTTTTTTTTGGGACTCATCGAATCCTCCTAACCATTCTTTGAAAGTGATCGAAGCCAAATAAGATAATCCTCCACGAGGAGTGGGTGTCCTATTTTAGAACATTTATTCTATACAGTCAAGACAAAATTTATCCGAATTACTCCCTATCATACGCCTTTTGCAGGTCAGCGACAACGATCTTTTTCATCGTGAGCATGGCGTTCATCACACGTTTTGACTTGACTGGGTCAGGGTCACCAATCAACTCACCCAACTGCTTTGGAATGATCTGCCACGACAGGCCGAACCTGTCCTTGCACCAGCCACATTGCTCGGATTCGGGAACGGAGGACATTTTGTTCCAAAAGTAATCCACCTCCTTCTGGTCCTGGCATTCTACGTAGAATGAGGTTGCTTCATTGAATGTGAAGATCGGACCGCCATCGAGTGCCATAAAACGCTGGCCCGCCAGCTCGAAAATACCAATGATAACCCTGCCTTCCAACTCTTCTGCGCCGGGTGCTTTCATACCTTTTTCGTAGCGGGTGATGCTTACGATCCTAGACTCTTCTTTCCTATACGGCCCGCCATTAAACGTGGCAACGTAGAAGTTCATCGCTTCTTCCGCCTGCGTGTCGAACCATAGGGATGGAGTGATCTTGTTCATTTGTAAATCTCCTTGGTTTTTCCGTTTTCTTCTTTTCGATATTTCTTCATTGAGTGCTTCATCTGACTGAAAATGCAACGCATTTCCAGTCGCTTTGCCCCGCACCTCTTCTTGTTCGGAGACTAATTCCTAAATCTCGGATACGATCCCAACACTCGCAGCATAACCGCATATTCCCCCAAATGATCGAGGGCTTTCTGCGCGATCGGATCCTCTGCCGATCCGGCGAAGTCTATGTAGAACAGGTATTCCCAAGGCTTGCCCTGCAACGGGCGCGATTCGATTTTGGTCAGGTCGATATCCCTCAGGGCAAAAACGCTCAAGGCTTTGAACAGCGAGCCGGGCTGGTTCTTCAGCGTGAAGACAATGGACGTCTTCGCATCCTCCCCGGGCGCAACCGATTCACGGCCGACAGCCAGAAAACGCGTATAGTTCTCGGCGTTATCTTCGATGCCTTCCTCCAGAATTTGCAGCCCGTGCAATTCAGCAGCCCGGCGGGATGCGATCGCGGCGGTATTCCTTGCACCCGATTCCTTGAGCATCTTCACGCTCCCCGCGGTGTCGTAGGCCTGCTCTGCCCTGATTCCATGACTCCGCAAATACCCCGCACATTGACCTAGTGCCTGCGGATGGCTGATCGCCTTGCGGATATCCCTTTTTTTCACGCCGGGCATGGCAATCAAACAGTGCTGCACGCGCAGGAAATACTCCCCCACAATGTGCAGGTTGTGTTGCAGGAGCAGGTCATAATTCTGATGAATGCTCCCGGCCAATGAATTTTCGATCGGGATCAGCGCCAAGTCGCATCGAGCCGATATCACCGCGTCGAACACGTCGTCGAACGACTCGCACGGGAGGATCTCCAACTTCCCGAAATAATTGAAAACCGCCTGTTCACTGTAGGCGCCGGCTTCGCCCTGGAATGCCACCTTCATGTTTATTTCTGGTCCACGCATACCCTCAGCCTTGAAACTTTTCCACCCACGCGATGATCTTCCGGAACCCGGCCTCCACCTCCTCGTCTGAGGCCGCGATCGACATCCGCACAAATCCCTCCCCCTGTTCCCCAAAAGCCGAGCCGGGCACCAATCCCACTCCGGCCTCATCCAGGATCCGTTCGCAGATCTCCACAGAAGGCGTTCGGAATGCCCGCAGGTCGAGGAAAAAATAGAACGCTCCCCGCGGCGGGATCACTCGCATCTTTTCACTGTCCAGTTCACGCGCCAGATGCAATACCCGCTCGCGACGCCGTGCATAAGCCGCGCGCATTTCTGCTGTGATCTGCTGAACGGCCGGATCGGTCAGGGCAAAGGCAGCCGCGTGTTGAATGAACGGAGCCACGCAGGTGATGGAATTCTGCCCGGCCTTCAGCGCATTCCCGATCACGCGCGCCGGCGCGGCCAGGAATCCCACGCGCCAGCCGGTCATCGCGTATGCCTTGGACAGGCTGTTGACGAGCAGCGTGCGCTCCTTGGCGCCATGAACAGATGCGGCACAGGTGGGCCTATCCTCATAATACAGACTTGCATAAACCTCATCGCTGATGATCCACAGGTTATGCGCCTCGGCAAATTCATGCAGTTGAACCCAATACGTGCGATCGGGATAGGCACCCGTTGGATTGGAGGGGTAGTTCAAGACGAGCGCACGCGTTTTCGAAGTGAGCCCCTTTTCCCCCCAGCGAAAAGGAGGGATAAATCCATTCTCCGCAGGCGCCGCGACGCGCACGACGCGCCCACGCAGCATGGTCACCATATTGGAATGCGTTGCCCAGGAGGGATCCGGAACAAGCACCTCATCGCCGGGATTTAATATCGCCTGTAAGGCAACGTGGTAGGCATGAATACCGCCGTGCGTCACCAGGATCTCCTCCGCAGGATCGTATTCCAGGCCCTCATCCCGCTGGAGTTTATCGGCCACGGCTTTGCGTAACTCCAATGTTCCGATCGCGGGAGCGTAGTGAGTCAAACCACTTTGCACGGCCTTCATGGCTGCCTGCATCACGGCGGGCGGAGTGGCGAAATCCGGGTCGCCCACCTGCAGTCCGATGATCTCCCGTCCACCGGCCTTCAAGACATTAATGTGATCGGACATAGCCACGGTGGCAGATTGTCGAATGAGATCCAGTTGTTCGTTCAAGGCTGGCATGACGCTCCACGGATGGAATGGGCGTGAGTGTAACAAAGGAACCGATCAATCGTCAACGTTTATACTTGATGCATGTTCAAGCCGCAGCTTTTTCTGACCGGTTCATTGATGCGCCATCCCCGAGGGGATTCCGTCACCCGCATTCTCGCCGCCGCGATGAACGCCGTCGATCCGGGCTCCGCCATGGAAGGATACCTGACCACGCATCCGTTGCCGCTGGGGAGAAGAACGTATGCGCTGGGTTTGGGGAAAGCTGCCTGCGCGATGGTGAATTCCCTTGTCAGGAGGGTCGAATTGACCGATATCCTGGTCATTGCCAAACACGCCTCGCGCCTGGACCTGGCCGGCGCAACTGTGATCGAGGGGAATCATCCCATTCCGGGCGCAGCCAGCCTCGCCGCCGGCCGCGCCGCGCAGGAATTCGTCTCGCGCCTCATGCCGGACGATCTGCTCGTCTGTCTGATTTCCGGCGGCGGCTCAGCCCTCATGGCAGCCCCCCTCATCCCCCTCCAGGACCTGCAGTCCCTGACCTCCGCGCTGCTGGCTTGCGGAGCGCGCATCGATGAGATCAACATCCTGCGCCGGCATCTTGATACCCTTAAAGGAGGCGGACTGGCGCGGGCTGCGAATGGCGCTCGAATTATCAACGTGATCCTCTCCGATGTCGTCGGTGATTCGATGGAAGCCATCGCCTCCGGACCCACCGCGCCCGATCCATCCACGCGTGAAGAGGCCATTGCCATCCTGCGAAAATACACCCTCCTTAAAAAAGTACCGCCTTCGATTCTTGAGAACCTGAGGGAAACGGCAAAGCGCGACGATCCGGTCTTCACGCGCGTGGAAAGTCATATCATCGCCAGCAACAACCTTGCCCTGCGCGCGGCTCAATTACAGGCTGACCAGGAGGGTTTTCAAACGGCGATCGTCAATTCCCATTTGCAGGGAGAGGCAAGCGAAACAGGACATACACTTGCAATCCAGTTATTGGAGGAGTCGCGGAGCAGAAACCGGCCTTTCTGCCTGCTGGCTGGCGGGGAAACCACAGTCATTTTAAAAGGGAACGGCCGTGGCGGCCGTAATCAGGAACTCGCCCTGGGTGCGGTGGAGCCATTATCCGGTGGTGAGGATGTGATGCTGGTGTCTCTTGCCACCGACGGTGAAGACGGTCCGACCGACGCGGCCGGCGCGGTTGTCACAGGAGAAACTGCTCCTCGGGCTGAGCGCCTGGGTTTAAGCGCCTCGGAACATCTTTCCAGAAATGATGCGCATTCTTTTTTCGCACCGCTTGAGGATCTGATCAGGACCGGACCAAGCGGAACGAATGTAAACGACCTGATATTATGTTTTGCTTTTTAATTTCGCACCCGAAACAGGGCAAAGAAAATGAACCGGTGTCTCTAACCCGGCACATTTTATAATTAAATTTCTTCGTGGGTTTAACCGGGGCCGGCATCATCATCATCGGATGGTGGCGGTGTCGGAGCAGGTGGTTCTGGCTCGTCGAATTCTTTCCCGGGGAATTTGGGAGGCGAGACCACCTTTTGAAGGATGATCTCCTCTGTGTCCTGGTCGTAAATGGTCAGGAAGGAGGGATCCGGATCCCGGAACGGACCGATGCAGATCAGGACGGTCGGAGCGGTCTGCAAACAGTCGAAGTGCTTGCCCGCCAGAGTCCCAGCAAAATTACCGCTGATCTCCTCCGGAAAGGTGATTTTGAACAGCACGTACGGCTTGAACAAACTGAACATCTCGACGATGGCCGAGCCTTCCTGGGCGTGGGCGACACCGGCGAACAAGGAAAGGATTACAACAAGAATTAATACAAGGCTGAATTTACGATAACGCACGAGACCATTCATCTTCTCCCCCAATCTGGGTTGCGAATAATCCCTTACAAATGTGCAAGGTATTTGAATCATATATTTAAGACCTGAAAAGTCAACATTACCGGGGTACCATATCCTTTTTTTCACAAGAGCAACAGGGATATGCCATTATCCTGTTAAAGCGTACGCACCCGTTTTACACCGCTTGGTCGAAGAATTTGCCGGTACCTAGTCCGATACCTTTTCGACCACCCAAAAATGGGAAAGGCCAAGAACGCTCAAAGGCGTGCTTTCCAGGAATTGCAGAACCGCCCTCAGGCTTTTTCCCAACAGGCCGAAGCGAGCGATCAGGTTGTCGTAGGCGCCAAAGATGATCCTACGTTCTATGATCTTGCCTTTCACACCATCGAACAGCCCCTGCACATCGCGCGCGGAATATACTCTCACATGCGGGGCCAGCCGGTCCCGCATTCTTCGCGGCAGATAGTTGACAAACAGCTTGTTGCCAAATGAATATCTCCCTTTCCAGTAAATCCCATGGGTCTCAAAAGGATACCCCCGGTTCGGGCAAAAGATCACCGCGCGCCCGCCGGGTCTCAAAACCCTCAACATCTCTCTGACGGCGGCGCGATCATCCCGGACGTGTTCGATCACTTCGTGGCTGAGGATCAGGTCGAAGGTCCCATTTGGAAACGGGAGGGATTCCCCGGCGGCGTTGACGACTTCACCGGCCCGCTGACGCGCATCCGCCGCGCGCACCAGATCAAATTCCAGCCCGATCACACGCCCGCCAAAGCCGGCCAATTTCTCCACATACATGCCCACACCGCATCCATTCTCCAGGATGGCTTTCCGAATGCGGTCTCCGGCAGCCAGCTCAATCATCCTCAGCCTTCGATCCTGCCCTGCCCGCCACACATAGGAGGGTTCCCCGCATACGGCAGCCTTGTACAAGTCGCGTTCGTTCATGATTGCAAAATTATACCTTGCGGCTTTTTAGGCTCTATGCTAGAATGCCAATCGTTCGAGAACCCAATACCGAAAGCGACGAGAAGTGGGCAACCCCCACTTCTCTGCTTGTACCCACTAGCGATAAAGGAGCATGGAGCTGGAAGATGTCCAAGAATGAGTTCGCCCTGGCCTTCAACGAGATTTTGGAGGAAAAACAACTCGCCAAGGATGTGATCGTCGCCGCGGGGGAGTTGGCCATGGTTCACGCCTACCGCCGGGCGGTCGGCGCTTCGATCGCCCAGCATGTGGAGGCCAAGGTTGATATCACCACCGGCAAAGTGAACATCTTTGCCGAAAAGGAGGTTGTGGAGGACATCCTCGACCAGCGCACCGAAGTATTGGTTGAACATGCTCGCAACGTCAATCCCGAAGCCAATCTCGGGGACATGGTCGTGGTGGAAACCACGCCCGCAGATTTCGGCCGCGTCGCCGCCCAAACAGCGCGGCAGGTTATCCAGCAGAAAATCCGCGAGGCCGAGCGGTCCAACCAGATGCAATATTTTGAACGCCAGGTGGGCGAGATCGTCTCCGGCGTGGTTCAAGCCAGCAACGCCCAGGGCGTGACCATCGGTCTTGACATGAAGGCGGAAGGGCTGATGCCGAACAACCAGAAGATCCCGGGGGAAAGGCTGCGACTGCACGACCGCATCCGCGCAGTTGTGCTGGAGGTCAAGGAGGGAAACCGCGGACCGCAGATCATCCTCTCCCGCGCCCACCGCAACTTCCTCAGGCGCCTGCTTGAGAATGAAGTTCCCGAAATTTACCATGGCATCGTCGAGATTCGCGCAATCGCCCGCGAACCGGGCGCGCGCGCCAAGGTGGCAGTTTCCGCCACCCAGGCGGGGATCGATCCCGTCGGCGCCTGCGTCGGCATCAAGGGAGTGCGCATTCAGGCGATCGTCAAGGAACTGCACGACGAGAAAATCGACATTATCCAATGGGATCAGGATCCCATCATTTACATTTCCAAGGCCATCAGCCCGGCCCGCGTCTCCGGAGTGTATCTGATCGAGAACGATGGCTCCCGCACCGCGACCGTGGTGGTGGGCGAGGATCAGTTAAGCCTCGCCATTGGACGTGATGGCCAGAACGCGCGCCTTGCCGCCAAGCTGACCGGCTGGCGCATCGACATCAAATCCCTCACCGAAGCGGCGGCGGACACCCTCGCCAAATTGCAGGAAGACGAGGAACTGGCCGCCCTGCTCCCGAATGCTGTGGAATCCATCCCGCAAATTCAGGAAGCCCTGGCTCGCAAGGCCGAGAACCGCCCGGTCACGCCGGAGGAATACACCGCCCTGGGTCAATTCGTGGACCGCGTCGAGCGCCGCACCATCCAGATAAAAGAGGAAGCTGCGCGTGCGGAGGAGGAACGGGCCGCGGCGGCGCGTTCCGAGATCCCCGCCGGCGCCTTCGAACTTCGCCTTGAACAGGCCGGTATCAAGGAACACATATACAACATCCTCACCGAAGCCGGGTTTGAAACAGTGGGAGATCTGTTGTTCACCTTGAAAGTCGACCCGAACAAGGTGCTTGGTCTGGCCGGCATCGGTCCGAAATCCATGCAAAACATCGAAGAAGCTCTCGCAGCGCTCACCTTCCCCGAGCCGCAACCGGAGGTGGAGCCGGAACCTGCACCCGAAGAGGAGACGGTTGTTGCCGTGCCGGTCCTTGAAGGA
>VGNF01000170.1 GCA_016866195.1 Chloroflexota bacterium
GTTTGGTGCGGATTGCCTCGCTCCTGAAAGACGCTGGTTGGGAGATACACCAGGCAACCCTCCGCCTGCAAAAGAATCCCGGCGTGGCGATCGAACATGCCCAGCGCGCCAAAGCCCTGGAGAACCGCGTCGAAGCCGTGTACCGCGAGGCGGTGGCGGATCTGTTCAGCGGCCCGGAAGACGTCCACCATGTCGTAGAGATGCTCAAGGAGCGCGAGGTCTATCGGCATCTCTCGAACGCCGCAGATCGCGGGGATGAAGCGGCTAATGTGATCGCAGACATCGTGGTCAAGAAATCCTGACGCAACCCATGTCCACAGAACTGTACATCGTCATATCGCTCGCTCTGCTTTTTGATTTCCTGAACGGCGTGCACGATTCAAGCAACATCGTCGCCACTATGATCTCCTCCCGCGCCTTTCGCCCGCAAACGGCGCTGGGGCTGACGGCGCTCGCCAATTTCCTCGGACCCTTCCTGTTCGGCGTGGCCGTGGCCACCACCATTGGCGATGAGGTCGCACAATCCAGCGCCTTGAGCATTACCGTGATCATAGCCTGCCTGGTGGGGGCTATCCTGTGGAACTTGCTCACCTGGTTCCTGGGCATCCCGAGTAGTTCCTCGCACGCCTTGATCGGGGGAATACTGGGCGCAGTTCTGGCTGGCGCGGGTTTTGACGCGATCAAACTTCAAGGTCTGGAGAAGGTGCTGATCGCCTTGTTCACCTCCCCGCTGATTGGATTTATCTTTGGATTCTTGTTCACCCGACTGATCTATTTCCTGGTCCGTAATGCGACCCTCGGAATTAATGAAATCTTCAAGAAAGGTCAATTCGTCACGGCACTGGCTATGGCGCTCAGTCACGGAACGAACGACGCCCAGAAAACGATGGGCATTATCACTTTAAGCCTGATGATTGGCGGATCTCTGGACCGATTCCAGGTGCCGTTCTGGGTGATTCTCGCCAGCGCTGGTTCGATCGGTTTGGGTACTGCTTTGGGCGGCTGGCGTTTGATTCGCACGCTGGGCAGCCGGTTCTATAAGATCCGCCCTCTTCACAGTTTTTCCACTCAGTTGACCTCGGGCTTTGTGATCCTCACGGCTTCGGTTCTTGGCATGCCGGTCAGCACTTCGCAGGTGGTCAGTTCGGCGATCATCGGGGTGGGATCCTCGGAAAGCTTTGGCAAGGTTCGCTGGAGTGTGGCTGAGGAGATCGTCACCGCCTGGTTCGTGACCATTCCGGCTAGCGCCTTGGTTGCGGCGGGCGTGTACTGGGCGATACAGTTTCTTGCCTAGGACCCAAACAACAGAAGATGGAGGGTAAAAGCAGAGAAATTCAGCTGCTTTTAACTGTCAAATAAAGATTGTTTGGGCACTCGAGGCAGCGGGGAATTTTTTCGGTTAGGGCAATACCCTCGAGCTTTTCACTGAGGGGAGATTGTCTCTACAATTCATCGTATCCTGATCGGTTCAACGGTTCCGGACAACCCGTTCAAGGGCATTCGCTCAAGGGTGGTTAATTGGATGTTGAAAATCACTTCCCGGAGTGTATAATCAGCCTGTCGATTCCACAGCAGATCTTTCGCCGCGAAAAAGGAATTGCACATGATCCTTCTGGTTCCACAAATCGAAAAGGACGGATCGAACAATAACTTGGGCCGGTTACCCGGATGGGGGATAGTGCCACGCCGGCGTATAGAACGATGCACTGAGTTCAGACCGATCCACGGCTGGGGGCCTTGATCGTCAAAATGAAATCCAACAAGACAGAGGCGAATTTCCGGCCCGCCGCTCCACAAATCCACCCCTTTAAAGGATACTCATGAAAAAATTCTTTGCCACCGATGTGCACGGATCTGAGATCTGCTGGAAGAAATTCATCAACGCTGGAAAGTTCTATGAGGTGTCGGTGTTGATCCTGGGGGGTGACATGACCGGCAAGGCGATCGTGCCGATCATTGCCCAGGGGAATGAGCGGTTTAAAGTTACCTTGCTCGAACAGGAAAGCTTTCTGGAGGGGAAGGATGCCGTGGATCAGATGGTGCGGACCATTCAGGATCGCGGCTACTACCCCTACCTCACCACGCCGGAGGAGGTGGCGGAGATCGCCTCCACACCCGGCCGATCGGATGAGTTGTTCCTCGAGCACGTAACCAGTACCGTCGAGCGCTGGATGAATTACGCGGATCAGAAGCTTGACGGGACGGGAATCCGTTGTTACGTGTGCCCCGGTAATGACGACATATTCGAGATCGATGAGGTCATCTCGGCCTCCAAATCCGTTCGGAGCGTTGAAGGTCAGGTGATCGAACTGGACGACCACCACGAAATGGTCAGTTCGGGTTGGTCGAATCCCACCCCTTGGGAGACCCATCGCGAGGAGCCGGAGCCCGCACTACTTTCACGAATTGAAGCGGTGATCGGCAAGGCAAAGAATACCTCCACTGCCGTGTTCAATTTACACCCACCCCCTTATGGAAGCGGACTGGACGAGGCGCCGGAACTGACCAAGGATTTGCGCCCGGCCTATGCCGGCCGCTCCCTCGTGCCGGTCGGGAGCAAGTCTGTTCTTGCGGTGTTGGAAAAATACCAGCCGCTGCTCGGTCTGCACGGTCATATTCACGAAGGCAAAGGAACGCGCAAATACAAGAAAACCCTGTGCATCAATCCCGGCAGCATGTATGAACAGGGCATACTGCACGGGGCAGTGATTGAATTAAAACCGAATAAGGTGGGCAATTATGTCCTTACCACAGGCTGAGGCGGGAGCAGATTTACGAGGAGATATTCTTTTGTTTGGGTAAAGGAGGCTGATTATCGAACAAACACAATGCCGAAATTGACGTGCAGACTCATGTGAATCGTGGTCGGACGGCCTCCTCCGGATGGGAGGCAGACAAGTCAATTTTGCAAAGGAGATCGAGATGAGTAAAGATGTCTCTCTGTTCGTGCGAAAGGCAAGCGGTCTGGTACGAGCCTGGTCTGTGTTCGATGCGTTCATCTATGCTACATTCTCCATCAATCTCATCACCCTGGGCTTGTTCATCTTTTCGTACTGCTGGTATTTTGAAGGCAGCCTGGGGACCGCGGTCATAGTCGGCGGCGCGTTCACCATATTCGAAGTCATTGTCTATGCCAGCCTGATCTCCGCCATGCCGCGCGCCGGCGGAGACTACGTCTGGCAAAGCCGCATCCTTGGACGTGGAGTGGGCTTTTTGCTCAGCGTCACCGGTTGGTGGTTCATCCTCTGGCTATGGGTGCCGCTGTACGGGCAAATGCTCACCTACGAATTCCTAACCCCGATGGCTGCCGTACTTGGGGCGCCGGAAACCGCCCTGTGGTTCACTGGTACGAGCGAAGGGCTGCTGGTCGGAATGCTGCTGGTGTGTTTGGTCGTGTTCATCTATATCGCCATCGGCATGAAATGGTATGCCCGTGTCCAGAAGTTCTGTTTTTATGTGGGCATGGTCGGCTTGCTGATGGTCTTTGCGCTGTTGCTGTTTGGAAACAAGGAGGCGTTCATCGCCGGCCTGAATGCCAACCTGCCGGCGCTTTACAACCTGCCGCAAATGGATTATTACTCCGCCACGATCGAGGCCGGTCAGGCGGCTGGTACGCTCTTCGGACCTCTCGGCACGGTTGCGCTTGGCGCGAGCATGGCGCTCATTCCCATGATGGTGTTCTTCAACCTGTGGCCGAATTGGGGTTCCACGCTGTATGGTGAAGTGCGCGGCGCCTCGGATTACAAGCGAAACTTCTGGGGCATGGCTTGGGCGATCATTGTCACCGCGCTGCTGGCGTTGATCTTCTTCGCCCTGATCAATAAAACGCTCGGATGGGACTTCTACATCAACGCCAACGGCGCCTTCTGGAGCAATGTGTTCTATGGAACGGATGTCCCGATTCCGGTCTGGCCATATCCCGTTCAATTCGCCACTTTCCTGACCTCCAGCCGGCTGCTGCAGGGCCTGATCATCTTCCTGGTTGGGATGTGGTGGTTCGGCTGGTCTGGGACGGTATTCCTCTCCTCGACGCGCGTGATCTTCGCCGCAGCGTTGGACCGCATGCTCCCCGAATGGGTATCCAAGATCCAGCCCGGCACGAAGACACCCGTAAATGCGCTGCTGTTGATGGTGGTGCCCTCGGTGATCATTTCGATCCTGTATGCCTATAACATTGTCGGCTTCCGCTCCATCGTGCTGGATGCCACGTTGGTGATTGCAATCACCTTCTTTGGAACCACGCTGGCTGCGATTCTGCTGCCCTGGCGCCAGAAGAAGATCTTCGATGGTTCCCCGATCGCGCCGTATACCATGCCTGCCTGGGTGAGCTGGATCGTCACGGTCTTGTTTGCCGTAACTTCTGCCTACCTGATCTACCTCATGTTCTCCTATGCTGGTCAGGTGACTGCTCAATGGGCGGATCAGACCGGCTTGACCCAGCTGATGATCGGGATCGTCGGATTGTTAAGCGTGTTGAATGCTGGTCTTCTGATCTACGTGACGGTATTTGCCCTTCGTAAACTGCTGGCTGGAGATAAGATCCCGCTGATGGTCGGGGCTGGCCTGGTATTCTTCGCCTTCCTCGACTGGCTGCTGGTGGTCTGGTTCTGGGATCCCGGCTATCTGTATGGAATTGGCTGGCAGAACAGCACGTCCATGTTGTTCATGCTCATCATGTACGGTCTGGCAGCCGCCATCTACTTCGGATTCAGTGCCTACCGCAAGAACCAGGGCATCGATGTGGACAAGGTGTATCAGGAGATACCGGTCGAATAGAGTGTCATTAAGGCGATGCTCCCTCCTCTCGAATAACGATGGGGAGGGAGGCCGCCTGCAAACGTACGAATAGGGGGTGAAATGCCATGGTCGAATGTCGAGGACGTGCAAGGTGAGAAAAATCCGACTGGCAATTGCCTTGATGATTCTGACGATATCCATCCTGCTCCTGATCTGGGGGTATTGGCCTTCGGAGCATGAAATCCGGGTTCAGCCGATCTCGCCATTGGAGATGCAACTCCCAACTCCTTCCTCATTGAATTTTGGGTTGGAGGATACGGTATGAATTCCGGGCAGTCCCGGATACGATGCGTTGCAGCACTTGCCTTCCTGGTAGTAATTGCGCTGACTGTCTTCGCTTGTGGCGCCCCACTTGCAACTCCGGATGAGGCACCTGCGCAGCTGGATGAACCCGCTGTGCTCGAAACTACCTTACCGCCCCAGCCCACACAGGCGTTCGTCCCATTACCCGCCCTGCCAACGGCCACACTTTCAGGTGGTGTTGCGCCGGGGATTATCGAACCTGTCATCCCTCCCGCGATTCCAGAAGCCCGCCGCCTGACTCTGGAATATCCACGGCGTATGAGGGCCGGCGTCGAAGGAGATATCGTCCGTCTGACGCTCGAAGTGGACGACCTGGGTAACCTCACACCGACTGCGGAATTCGAAGGGTTTATAGTCACCGGCGAGATGGTCGAAATACCGGACTTGTATGAAACCCACCATGTGATCGCTGAGGCGAGATTGGACCTTGCCGGAATGGTGGTTCAGCCGTCCGACAGCACCTATGAACCGCTGACCCGCGGCCAATCGGTCACCTTTTATTGGAGCATTACCCCTCAGGAACCGGGAACGTATCGAGGTATCGCGTGGCTGCATCTCAATTTTCAGGATCGAATCAGTGGAGAGGAGAGTCGCATACCCCTTTCTGCACAGATCTTTGAGGTCGAAACCGTGGATTTCTTTGGTTTGCCGGTCAGTCTGGCTCGCACCTCAGGCGTCATCGGTTCGGTTGCCGGCGGAATCCTCGGATTCCCATTCCTCGAAGACATTTTGAAATTTCTATTCGGCAGAAGAAAAAAATAATTCCAGTGATGGGGGAAATGAAGGACGAAAATCACCTAAAAAATTGACAACTATTCCAAGAGGACCGATTGTTCTCTATGGTACAATTTGGGCGCTTTTGAACCGTAATAGGGTACTTTACGGTCATTGAGGCAATCCCGAACGGAGCATTTGAATGAACGAATGGCTGTATGTGGCACTCTTTGTTTTCGTCGGGTTGTTGATTCCGGTCGGTGCGATTGCGGCAGGATTCATCTTTGGCCCGAAGAAAGCCAACCCGATCAAGAAATCCACCTACGAATGCGGGATAGAGCCGGTGGGTGAGGTGTGGGTGCAGTTCAAAGCCCAGTATTACATCTTCGCCCTGGTGTTCCTGGTGTTCGATGTGGAGGCGGTATTCCTCTTCCCCTGGGCTGTTAAATTAGGTCAACTCGGATTGTATGCCGTGGTGGAGGGTATTCTATTCATCACCATCCTGATCGTTGGCCTGGTGTACACCTGGCGCAAAGGGATGCTCGAATGGGTGTGATGAAAGACGGAGGATTGAGAAGGCTGAAAGGAGCATTTCCCTTCAGCCTTTTTCTTGTGTACAGGAGCAGTGTATGAGTTTTTGGATTAACCCTCTGAAGGTGGCAGCAGACTGGCTCGAAGGGCTCCTCACCGGCTGGGGTTTGGACCCCACCCTGGCGCACGTGCTGGTGGCGTTTCTGGGCGTCATGCTGCTGATCGTGATCCTGATGGTGATCGACATCTTCCTGGTGTGGATCGAACGCAAGACGGTTGCCCGTTTCCAGGACCGCCTCGGGCCTAACCGCTTGGGACCCTTCGGCTTGATACAGCCTTTCGCCGACATCATCAAACTAATCATCAAGGAGGATACGACCCCTGGTGGAGCGGACAAGGTGGTGTACAACCTGGCGCCCATCCTCTCGATGATGTCCGTCCTGGTCGTCTGGGCGGTGGTTCCCCTGGCGCCCGTCATGTTGGGCGTGGATTTGAACGTCGGCGTATTGTTCCTGATCGCAGCCGGGGCGATCGGCACCTTGTCGATCATCATGGCTGGATGGTCTTCGAATAACAAATTCGCCCTGATCGGGGGATTCCGGCAGGTGGCGGTGATGGTGGCTTTTGAGATACCGATGCTCACCATGTTGATGATCCCGACGATCCTTGCCGGCTCGATGAACATGAACGATATCATCCAGGCTCAGGGCGGCCGGTGGTTCTTCCTCCTGTCACCGTTGGGAGCGTTGATCTTCCTGATCGCGGCCATCGCCGAATTGGGGCGCGCGCCGTTCGATCTGGCGGAGGGCGAATCGGAACTGGTAGCTGGCTTCAACATCGAATACTCCGGCATGAAGTTCGGCATGTTCTACGCCGGCGAGCTGCTGCACGCCATGACCTTCGGAGGCATTTGGGCCATCCTGTTCTTTGGCGGTTACCGCTTCTTTGGCCTGGAACTGGTGAGCCCCTTCCTTGCCATCCCGATCTTCCTGGCGAAGGCGCTGATCGGTTACTGGATCATCATGTGGGTGAAATACACCATGATGCGCATCCGAATCGATCAGATGCTGATCTTCAATTGGGTGTTCCTTACTCCGCTTTCCTTCGTCCTGTTGATGGTGACCGCCTTGTTGAATGTGCTCTTGAGGGATGCCTCGACCTGGGTATACGCGGTGAGCATGTTTGCTTCCAATCTCCTCGTCGGGTGGATCGCATTGGAGGTCGCGCGCAGCATGAGTAAGAAAGAACGCACAAAGGGGGAAGGGAATTCCCTCTCCCTCAGGAGAGGGGTAGGGTGAGGTGAAGTTGACTATGAGCGCAGAACAAATCATTTTCCTTGTCGTCGGAGTGTTTACGCTCCTGGCGGGCTTGATGGTCGTGACGACTCGCAACCTGATCCATGCCGCCTTGTGGCTGGTGGCCACGCTGTTTGGCGTGGCAGTTCTTTACACACTCTTGAACGCGGGATTCATGGCCGCGGTTCAGG
>VGNF01000171.1 GCA_016866195.1 Chloroflexota bacterium
TTACGCCCGCCTGCGCCTGATGTGGCCGATGTCTGAATTGCACGAATCCATGTGGGGCACCGCCCAGACCGGAATTTCCAAGCTGGAGGAGGATTTCCAGGGTTACGCGGACCTGTGGTTTGGTCGATTCCGCCAGAACGTGACGGACAACCGCTGGGACCAATGGTTGAATGATGTGGCGAAGAAGAAGTAAAAGGGGTACACAGGTAAGCTGGTAAACAAGTAAGATCAATTACCCGCCTACTTGTTCACCAGTCTACTTGTATACCTGTCTACTTGTATACCTGACACCTAAACGTAAACACAAGGAGTAAACATGTCAATAGTCAATGCGAAAGAAATCATGGTGGAAGCCGCCAAGCATGGATATGCCATTGGCGCTTTCAACATCACAGACCTGCTGCAATTTGAAGCAGTCATCGATGCGGCGGTCGAAAAAAAGGCGCCGGTCATCGTTCAGACCTCGGTCAAACCATCCAAGTTTTTGGGAACGAACATGATGGTGTCCATCTTCCGCACCCTGGCCGGTTCCGCACCCGTGCCGGTTTGCCTGCATCTCGATCACTGCACGGAGATCGACTACTGCAAGAAGTGCGCAGATGCCGGCTATACCAACATCATGATCGACGCTTCCAAGCAATCCTATGAGGAAAACATCCGCCCCCCCAAGGAGGTCGTGGATTATTGCCACAAGGCCGGGAATATCTCGGTCGAGGGGGAACTGGGAACTGTCAGCGGTGTGGAAGACCAGGTCAAGGTCGCCGAGGACGAGGCGCAGCTGGCGAATCCGAAACAGTCAGTCGAGTTCGTGGAACGCACCGGGCTGGACATCTTCGCCCCGGCAATCGGGACCGCACATGGCGTGTACAAGACCAAGAATCCAAAGGTGGATTTCGACCGCCTGGCAACCATCAACAAGATGCTGAACGGCAGTGGAATCAAGACACCGCTCGTGGTCCACGGAGGCACCGGGCTTTCCGAGGAGTACATCAAGAAACTGCTGGCGGCTGGCGGGGCCAAGTTCAACGTCTCCACCGAATTGAAGCACACGCTGATCGACACGAAGTTCGAATACATCACCGCCCATCGCGACGAATACGACCCCGGCAAGATCGACGTGGCGGTGCGCGACGCTACGCGCAAGGCGGTGATGCACTGGATCGACATGCTCGAGAGCGCCGGCAAGGCTTGAGCCCCAACCATCCGAAGCCAGGAGTGAATCAATGAAAAAAGTTGAAGAATATTACGCACCATGGGTGAAAGGCATTCCGATGTACATATCGGATTTAATCGAAAAGGCCTGGAGGGATCCCAAACTGCATCGCATGATGTCCAACGAAAACCCTCTGCCGCCATCGGACAAGGTACTCGAGGCCATGGTCAAGTACGGCAAAATGGCGAATCGCTATCCTGACCAGGGACTCGTTGTGCGGACCAAGATCGCCGGGATGAACGGACTGGATGGACCGTACAATGTGATGATCGGTAACGGTTCCAGCGAGGTGTACGATAATATCTTCCGCATGTTTATCGAGCCGGGTCAGGAGGTGATCCAGCACACGCCCTGCTTTGGGATTTACCAATTGCGCGGAACGCTGCTGGGTGCCAAGATGGTCAATGTGCCGATGGTGTACAAGGATCGTTACCTCCATTTCGATCCCGAGGCGATCCTGCAGGCGGTCACCGACAAGACCAAGATCATCGTGGTGGCCAATCCGAACAACCCCACCGGCAATTTCATGGATCCTAAACACTTTGTCACGATCGCCGAAAGCGGCATCCCGTTTATCATCGATGAGGCGTACGTGGAATACGCCGGGCTTAAGATGTCCCAGGTGGCTCTCACGAAGAAATACGAGAACGTGATCATCACCCGCACGCTTTCAAAGGCTTACGGTTTGGCCGGCATGCGCTTCGGATATGCCCTGGGCGCCAAGCCGGTGATCGACCAGATCTCCGGTTCGCTCCTGCCTTGGAATGTGGGGACAATCCCCATGTGGGCCGCACTGGCGGCGTTCGAAGACCAGGAGGGACTGGCCGAGCGCGTAAAATTCAACAATGCAGTGGTGGATTTCATCACCGAATCGCTGAGCGTGATCCCTGGGTTTGTCGTTTTCCCCTCCAAGGCGAATTACATCCTTTTCGACTGCGGTGCGACCGGAAAGACTGGCAAGGAGGCGCTGGCCTATGCCGAAACCAAGGGCATCATCCTGCGCGGCGAAAGCAAGAAGTACGGCAGCGATGGCTGGTTCCGCGTAACAATTGGTTCCAGGGAGGAGAATCAATTATTCGTGGATACCATGCTCGAGTTCTTTGGAGTGAAAAAGTAAACGAGTACCAAGTGGAAAAGTAAACAGGGACACATTACACCGTTACGAGTCTCATCGTACATGTGTACATGTCTACTGTTTGCTTGTCCGGAGGAAACCATGTCCAAAATAAAAGCGGTTTTTTTCGACCAGGACGGCGTAATCATCGACACGGAACGGGACGGGCACCGAGTGTCCTTCAACATGACCTTCAAGGAGTTCGGATTCACCGACGATTGGAGCGTGGAGTACTACCACGAACTGCTGCAGGTGGCGGGCGGCAAGGAACGCATGAAGCATCACTGGAAAACGAAGGGATTCTCCAAACCTCTGTCTGAGGAGGAGATCGACTCGCTCGTCAAGGACATGCACAAGCGCAAGACCGCGCTATTCGTGGAGCTGATCGAGACCGGTAAACTGCCTCTACGTCCCGGCATCCATCGCTTCATGAAGGAGGCCATGGACGCCAGGTTGAAGATCGGTGTGTGCACCACTTCGAACGAACAGGCCGCGAAGACGATCACCGGGAAGATCCTGTCGGACGTTAATTTCGATATCGTTTTAGCCGGCGACGTGGTCAAGAACAAGAAACCCGATCCGGAGATCTACAACCTGGCGCTGTCCAAACTAGGGTTGCAGCCGGAGGAGGTCTTCGTGGTCGAGGACTCCAAGAACGGGGTCAAAGCCGCCAAAGCGGCGTCGATGCGGACCATCGTGACCACCAATGGCTATACGGAGAAGGAGGATGTCAGCGCAGGCGATGTGATCGTCACCAGCCTCGGTGACCCGGAAGGCGAGAAAGCCGTTCTGCGCAAGGGCGACCTCAAGGGCTTCGACGGGGTTGTTCACATCAAGCAGCTGCTGGAAATATTCTCGTAAGGACAGCGGCTCGCATTCCACTCTCACGGGTCAAATAGCCGGGCCTTTTCGGTTTTTAACCCGTGTCCTTCAGCAGGTAATTCCATGGACGAATTCCTGGATATCGTCAATGATGAGGACGAAATTATTGGCCGGGAGTCGAGGGCGGTTGTCCATCAGAAGGGATTGCAGCATCGCGGCGTGCACGTCCTTCTCTTTACACAAGACAAACGCCTGTTGATCCAGCAGCGCAGCGCGGACCGCAAGGCCTATCCCTCCGAATGGGATCTTTCCGTCTCGGAGCATGTTAAAGCTGGCGAAGAATATGCCGACGCGGCGATTCGCGGCTTGTCGGAGGAACTGGGCCTGCACAACATCGACCTCCAGCCGCTCATCACTTTCAGGATGAATTACGGACCGAACGACAATGAGATCAGCACGCTCTTTCGCGGTGAGGTCGACCCGGCGGCGGTGGTTTTCGATCCTGTCGAGATCGGGCAGATCGAGTATTTGAAACGAGGCCAGTTATTGAAATTGATCCATGACGGGAACAAGGTTGTTTGCGGCTGGTTTGCCAACATTATCCGCTGGTATTCGGGGGAAAAGGAAAAACTTCAGATTCTCCGTATCCATAACCCGGTTCAGATATTCGAGGCAGAACACGGGGACTCTTCAGCGGGTTGATTCTTCTCAGGCTTGTTCCCTCAACGAAGCCAGCCCGGCTTCAGGAGCCAGCCGACAATGAGATGGGTGAAATCCCGAATCGATTCATCGCTCACGTGTTGAGGATTGATTTCCCCTCCATTCGCTGTCACGCTCCTGAAAAGGAGTAATGTTTTCGGACCTTCATTCTCGCCTAACAAAATTGAAAGGACATTCGCCAACCCGTTCCTGCGAACCTATAATGGATTCAATAGAACCTCACGTCATGAATTTCGAGGACCCAAATGAGCCGTGAATTCTTCGATGCCATAAAGGCCGGCAACCTTTCAACCGTCCAGCAAATGCTCGCTGCAACTCCAATCCTGATCCATGAACGGGAGAATGGTCTCAGCCCGATCCTGGTTGCAGCCTACCATCGGGAACCGGCTATGGCGAATTATCTGGCTGAGAAAACGGTAAATTTGACGATCTTCGAAGCAGCCGCAACCGGGAGGACCAATCAGATCGCGCGGTTGCTGGCACGCCAACCGGAACTGGTGAATGCCCATGCCGAAGACGGATTCCAGCCTCTCGGCCTGGCCTGTTTTTTCGGTCATGATGAAACCGCAGAGTACCTGATCAAATCCGGCGCCGGGATCAACTCTCCCTCCCGAAATTCCCTCGAGGCAGCACCCATCCAATCCGCCGCAGCTGCCGGCCACACCCGCATTGTGACAATCCTGCTTGAGAACTGCGCTGACCCGAACGTCCGCGAACGCGGCGGCTTTACACCTCTGCACGCCGCCGCCCAAAATGGTGATTTGACCATGATCCGCGTCCTGCTATTCAATGGCGCAGACATGAATCTGAAGAGCCGGGATGGGAGATTGCCCATCGACCTGGCCGCGCAGGCGGGCCATGACAAGGTCTTAGAGCTGATGCGAGAGGGGATCACCCGCCGGTTCCGGAAGAACCGTTAGGATTTTTTCCATCGAAATACCCCGAATATCTAACCACTCTCTGGTTTTGGTATTTGAGACTTCCTGCAAAAAAGTACGTATATCCCTCGGGAAGTTTTTTTCAAAGGAGTAGTCATGAAAACCTCAAACAAATTCCTTTCCACAATGGCCTTGCTCGCACTGCTCTTGCTTACGATTACCTCTCCGGCCCATGCCTTCGACGGTCGCGGCGGCGAGAGCGTGATCATCGCAGCGGACGAGGTCATTAACGACGACCTGTACGTGGGGGCAAATGAGTTCGTGCTCGATGGCACGGTAAACGGAGATGTGGTCGCCGCTGGGACGACCATCACCATAAACGGCACGGTAAACGGAGACCTGATTGCGGCGGCCCAAACCGTGGTCATCAACGGGACGATCACGGACGATGCCCGCATCGCAGGAGCCGCGCTGCAAGTTGGCACCTCAGCTTCCATCGGCGGTGACCTGGTAGCCGCAGGCGCCTCCCTCGAAACAAAGAAATCCAGCAAGGTGCAGGGAGAGATCGTCGTCGGAGCAGGCCAATCCCTGCTTGCCGGTGACGCCGCAGGGGATGTACTCGCCGGAGCTGGTGCCGTGGAATTGCGCGGTGAATTCGGCGGGGATGTACAGGCCTACGTAGATGTCATGGAGGGCACTGAATCCAGGCCTCCGATGAACTTGTACATGACGAACATCCCGATCACGCTCCCATCGGTCGATCCCGGGCTTACGATCTCGGATGAAGCGAGGATCGCCGGGGACCTCACCTATACCAGCACGATCGATCTTTCCTTCCCGGCGAGTGCCATTGAGGGGAGGATCACGCGGGTCGAACCGGTGGTCGAGCCAGAGGCCGTTCGTATTCAGCCCACCCGAGGTCAACTCGCCCTGAAATGGACCCTGGACCTGCTGCGCGATATTGTCACCTTGATCCTGTTCGGGCTGCTGCTCGCCTGGCTGGTTCCTGGCTTTATGAAATCCCTGATGGACAAGATCCACTCGCAACCCGCGGCCAGCCTCGGTTGGGGTCTGGTGACCTATGCCGGCTTCTTCTTCCTGATCCTGCTCGTGATCGTGGTCATGATCGTAGGAGGTGTCGTATTTGGGTTCCTGACCCTGGGCGGAGTCAGCGGTACGATCATCGTTCTTGGCATCCTGGCCATATTCGAGTTGATCGTCGCCTTCGTGCTGATCACCGCCTTCCTGACCAAGATCATCATCGGCTGGTGGAGCGGGCGGTGGATCCTCGGACGATTCAATCCATCCCTTGCCGAAAACAAAATCTGGCCGCTCGTCCTGGGTGTTTCGATCACAGCTTTGGCCATCGCCCTGCCATTCGTCGGCTGGCTGTTCGGACTGGTGGTCACCTTCCTCGGTCTCGGAGCTTTGTGGTTGTGGGGACGCTCACTCTGGCAGAACCGCGCGACGGCGTAGTGATTTCAATCCCTTTCAAGGGCGGGCTTTTGAGCCCGCCCTTGAAATTTAATCGGACATAATTTGTTATAATCCCGCCCATGTTATCCCCGGAACAGATCGAAGGAAAACTGGATCAGATTCTCTTAAAGGTGCAAAAGCCCGGCCGTTACGTGGGTGGTGAATGGAATATCGTGCGCAAGGCTTGGGATTCGATCCAATGCCGGGCCGCTCTGGTTTTTCCGGATATCTATGATATCGGCGTATCCAACGTCGGCTTGAAGATTCTGTATGACCAGATCAACCAGCGGGAGGACGCTCTGGCGGAAAGAGCCTACGCGCCGTGGCCGGATATGGAAGCGCAGATGCGGGAACATGGCGTCCCATTGTACGCCCTCGAATCCAGGCACTCTCTGGCCGATTTTGATCTGATCGGCTTCACCCTGCCCTACGAGACGCTTTACACAAACACGCTGAACATCCTGGATCTGGCCGGCATCCCCGTCCGCTCGGCAGACCGGGAGGATGCACATCCGATCATCCTCGCCGGCGGACATGCGACCACGAATCCCGAACCCATGTACGCCTTCATCGACGCCTTCGTGGTCGGGGAGGGCGAGGAGCTGATTCACGACATCCTTGATACGATGATGTCCCTGCGAGATTCCAAGGCAGGCGGAGCAATCTCCTCGAATGGGGTGGGATTGCTTCGTCGGGCCGATCACCCTTCTCGCAATGACATACTTCTAGCGCTGGCAAAGATTCCCGGAGTGTACGTCCCTCAATTCTACGAACCGGTCTATCTGGATGATGGGACCGTCTCCCACACCCGGCCAATCATGCAGGGCATCCCGCCGCTCATCACCAAGCGCGTGGTGGCAAAACTGCCTCCCCCTCCGACGAAGTTCATCGTGCCCAATATCGAGATCGTGCACAACCGCGTCTCGGTGGAGATCATGCGCGGCTGCACGCGCGGCTGCCGGTTCTGCCAGGCCGGCATGATCACTCGCCCGGTGCGCGAGCGCAGCGTGCAGGAGGTGGTGGAGGCGGCCGATCAGGCGATCCGCTCGACCGGATTCGAGGAACTGGCGTTGATGTCGCTCTCCTCATCCGACTACACCCATGTCCGGGAACTGGTGGAGGCGATCAGCGCGCGCTTTGCCGGGCGCAAGCTCACGATCTCGCTGCCCTCCCTGCGGATCGAATCCGTCTCGGTCGACTTGATGGAGAAATTGAGGGAACATTTTTCCGGCGGCTTCACGCTCGCCCCGGAGGCAGCCAGCGAACGCATGCGCCGCATCATCAACAAGTTCATCCCGGATGAGGAGATCCTCAATACCACGCGCGAGATCTACGCCCGAGGCTGGACCACGATCAAGTTGTATTTCATGATCGGTCATCCCAGTGAAACCCTCGAAGATGTGCAGGCCATCGCGGACTTGTGCAAGCGCGTGCTCGCGGAGGGACGCAAGGTCGCCGGGTGGAAGATCAAACTGCACGCCGGCGTGAGCACCTTTGTTCCAAAACCACAAACCCCCTTCCAATGGGTCTCGTGCGACACGCGGGAGAACATCCTCGAAAAACAGGCGCTGTTGAAGCGCGAACTGCTCAAGGACAAGAACATC
>VGNF01000172.1 GCA_016866195.1 Chloroflexota bacterium
CCCCCCGGTAGACAGCCAACGTCAGGGCGCCGACGATCTCCCCGGAATCGCTTCGTGCGATCAGCAAGGTTGCGGCTGGGTCTTTGACCAACTCCTCCAGGTCACCGTGCGTTGGGGCTGGATTGTTCTTTGTCAATTGGGGGACGAGCCGCAGAAAGGCGCGATGAAGTTCTTCATCCGCCCTCCTCGCTATCTCAATTCGCATGACGCGGTTTCTTTGGGATAAGGCTTAACACCAGATAATAGACTACATAGGCCAGGGATGCCCACACCAGCCAGCGGGGTGAATTGGGATACTGCAGCAATCCCCACACTCCGATCGCCCCATACAAATACGTTAGGACGAGAGTCAGCCCTCGCATGTAGCTATTTCTACTCGGATAGATGTACTTGATCGGAATGAAGACCATGACGTTAAACAGCATGAGGAATCCGAAATTCACCCACTGCGGGAGGTTCATCAGAAGCATGTACAACGCCATGACATTCCAATACGAGGGAAAACCCTTAAAATGATGGTCTGCCGTCTTGGCATCTGTCTGCGAGAATTGATAAGCGGAGGTGAGCAGGATCAGACAGGCACCGAGCAAGTGCGTACCCTGCGGGAGCACTTCGGCCTCGACCAGAAAGAGCGCCGGCCCGACCACATACGTCAGATAATCGATGATGTTGTCCATCAACGCCCCATCGACTCCCCCCGCATGCGTTTTTACATCAGCCCAGCGTGCCAGCATGCCATCGAACCCGTCCACAAACATTGCCACAATCATCCAAACGATCATCTGGTGCCAATCGTGCCTGAAGATGGCAAGCAGGGTTAGGAATCCCCATACAGCACCTGTGGCTGTAAACGCGTGAACGCTATACGCAGCTATTTTCCGCCAAAGCTGCGGGCGTATCTGGTTTTCCCTGGATGAATTCATCAGCTTTTCCTGGCTTTCGCTGAGCGAAATATACCGGGCTGGCGCTACAGACCGAGGGGAAATTATAAATTGATTTGTCCCATTCTAAGAGACAAAGAGAGATCTGGTTGCCGATTTGTATTTCAATTAGACCTTCTTTAGTCCAAATTTCATGCTTTGCCCTTCAAAGTCATGCTCTTCCATGTGAGCTTTCTTCGGCGGAGAAGAAAAGATTAAATGAGTTGCCAAAGTTTCCGCTTGGATGTAGCCGCGGTGGATTTCAATGGCCGATTTCAGCGCGTGCGAAGCCTCAACGAAGAGCTCGATACGGTCTGCCACATCCAATTCAGCCGACTTTCGGAGGTCCTGCACTCTTCGGACAAATTCACGCGCAAGCCCCTCCTGCACAAGTTCAGGCGTAAGCTCGGTGACCAAAGCCGCCACGTACGGGCCTTCCTCCGCTACGGCAAAGCCCTCTTTTGCCAGGGTTTTGACTTCAACTTCTTCGGGCAAAATGTCAAAGGATTCTCCTTCGATTTCTACCCGCAATGAATTTCCAGCCCTAAGAATGGCCGCAGCTTCCTCGGCATTCATAGCCAGAACCGATTTTTGTATGGCAGGGAATCGATTGCCATATTTCTGACCCAATTGTTTGGGAAGCGGTTTGACCGTGTGAGAAACAGCCTCCGTTGAAGCATCCAACAATCGAACCTTCTTCACATTCAATTCATCCGCGATGACATCGACATTTCGAGTCAATGCCTTGCCTTCGGTGGGATTCCCCACCGAAAACGCAGCCTCCGCCAGAGGTTGACGCACTTTCCGGTTCGCTTTTTGGCGTGCGGAGTGACCCAGGGAAACGAGTCGCATAACCACGTCCATTTCGCGATTCAGACTTTCATCGATGAATTCCGGCATCGCTTGAGGCCATGCGGAAAGGTGGACGGATTCAGGGGCGGTTTCATCCACCGAGCGCACCAGGTTCTGATAGATCTCCTCTGCCAGGAAGGGCATGGCAGGAGCAATTAATTTCGCAACGGTTACCAAAGCAGTGTACAGCGTGGAATAAGCCGCCTGCTTGTCCGCACTGGACTCGTTTTTCCAGAATCGCCTGCGCGAGCGCCGAACATACCAGGTGGAAAGTTTTTCCACAAACGCCTGAACCGGACGGGTGGCGTTGGTGACGTCATATGCATCATACGCCGCCGTTACATCCCGCACGAGCACATTCAATTCAGAAAGCAGCCAGCGATCCAGTTCATTCGTTGCCACGGTCACGGTGAGGGCGCTGGGTTTGTCGAGATTGGCGTAGGTGACAAAAAACGAGTACACATTCCACAGCGTGAGCGTGAAACTGCGAATCACATCGCCGACCAGGTCGGAGGAGAAGCGTCGCTCCTGTCCGGGCGGGGAAGCTGTGTATAAATACCACCGCAGCGCGTCGGCCCCGTGCTCATGGATCACATCCCAGGGTTGGACGAAGTTTCCAAGGGATTTGGACATCTTTCTGCCTTCACCGTCCTGGATGTGACCCAGGCAAATCACATTCTTGAACGACACTTCGTCGTTGAGCAGTGTGCTGATGGCGTGCAGGGAATAGAACCAGCCGCGGGTCTGGTCCACCGCCTCACAAATGTAATCGGCCGGGAATTGGGATTTGTATTTTTCCTGGTTTTCGAACGGGTAATGCCACTGTGCCACAGGCATCGAGCCGGAATCGAACCAGACGTCGATCAGATCCAAAACGCGGGCCATCCGCCCACCGCATTGAGTGCACTTCCACTGAACCTGGTCAACATGCGGTCGGTGCAAGTCGAGATCCCGCAAATCGCGTCCCGCCTTCTTGGATAGTTCGTCGATCGATCCGATGCATTCGCGATTTCTGCACTCCTCACACTCCCATACCGGCAGCGGCGTTCCCCAATACCGTTCACGGCTCAATGCCCAGTCGATGTTATTGGCAAGCCAGTTCCCAAACCGGCCGGTACGGATGTGATCCGGCACCCAATGGATCTGGTCATTCAATTGGACCAGACGGTCCCGGTGCCGGCTGGTGCGGATGTACCACGATTCGCGGGCGTAATACAGCAGCGGTGTGCTGCAGCGCCAGCAGAAAGGATAGGTGTGCGTATACTGTTCGACTTTGAACAGCAGTCCGCGCGTCTCGAGATCCTGTACGATGTGCGCGTCGGCATCCTTGACGAACATCCCGCGCCAGGGCGTGATTTCCGGAATGAACGTTCCATCCGGCAGGACGGTCATCAAGACTGGCAGGTCGTGCTCCACGGCCATTTGCATATCCTCCGCGCCGAAGGCCGGTGCCTGATGGACCAAACCAGTCCCATCCTCCGTTGTCACAAATTCTCCAAGGACGACATAATATGCCGGCTTATCGGGCGGGAGGAAGGTGAAGAGAGGCTGATATTTCGCACCCTTCAACTTCCTGCCCTTGAAGGTGTCCAGCACCTTTATCGATTCGTGGTTGAAGACCTTTTCAACCAGGGATTTAGCCAGGATCAGCCGTTCGGTGGATCCCTTCCCCTCCCGTTCGATGGTGACGTAATCCACATCCGGGTGAGCCGCCACGGCAACATTGCCCGGCAGAGTCCAAGGTGTCGTTGTCCACACAAGCAGTGAGGTGTCCGGCTTGTCCACCAGCGGCATTCGAACAAAAACCGAGGGATCGGTGGCTTCCTCGTACCCCAGGGCGACTTCGTGATCGGATAACGGTGTTCCGCAACGCGGGCAGTAAGGCACGACCTTGTACCCTTTGTACAAGAGGTCCTTCTCCCAGAAATTCTTCAAAATCCACCAGACCGATTCGATGTAATCATTGGTGTAGGTCACATAGGCATCTTCGAGGTCCACCCAGAAGGCGATGCGGTCCGTCAACTTCTCCCATTCCTGGATGTAGGTGAAGACCGACTTTTTGCACAGCTCGTTGAACTTGTCGATCCCGTATTCCTCGATCTGCTGTTTGTTGCAAAATCCCAGTTGTTTTTCAACTTCAATTTCTACCGGCAGGCCGTGCGTGTCCCAACCGCCGCGGCGCGAGACGTGATACCCGCGCATGATCTTGTAGCGCGGGAACATGTCCTTGAAAGCTCTCGCCAGCACATGATGAACCCCGGGTCGACCATTGGCAGTGGGAGGTCCTTCGTAGAAGACGTATTCGGGCCCACCCTTTCGCTGCTCGACCGTCTTGTGGAAGATGCCCTCCTTCTTCCACATTTTAAGGATGGCCTCCTCCATGAGGGGGATATTGAGTTTTGAATGGACGGATCTGAACATGGAACACTCCACTGGGTAATATTCATCGATTAAAAGGCACGGCTCCCGTCTTGGTTCAGAGACGAGAGCCAGGCTCACGCGGTACCACTCTGATTTCCATCCATTGGATGGACGCTCAGTCGGATGACCATCATCATCCTGTTCGGGTAACGAGGAACAACCTCGGATTCCCTACTCTCAGGTGGATTTAACTGATTTCAGGTCACAGCTCCGGGAGGATTTTCAACCGCCTGTGCGTATCCGCCTCTCACCCGACCTCGGACTCGCTGACCGTTTCAGCAGGTTTACTCGTTCCCATCCACGCTTTTGAAAGAAGAGATTATACTCACAGAATAAATATTCGGCAAGCCGGAGGCATTCGCAGCCGGCAGATTCGAAGATCGTTGACGGCTTATTGTCAGACAGGTATAATCGAGCCTCGGCATTATTTCATACATTAGGAGCGCAGCATGGTAGCACCTGATACCGCATCCGCGGTTGCGATTGAACCAAAAACAAAAATAAGCGGGAAGATTCTTAAGACCACATTGGCGGGGGCGCTGGTGGATATCGGGCATAGTCTGCCTGGGATCATTCACATTTCTCAATTAACCAAGGAAGCGGTCAACAAGGTCGAGGATGTCGTCAAGGAAGGCCAGATGGTGGATGTTTGGGTGAAACGCGTTAAGAAGGACCGCATCGAACTGACCATGATCGAACCCCTTGCCTACGAGTGGAAGGAAATTCAGCCGGATATGATCGTCAAGGGGAGGATCGTCCGTCTCGAATCCTACGGAGCCTTTATGGATTTTGGGGCCGAACGACCCGGCCTGATCCATGTGAGCGAACTTGCCCGAGGCTATGTGAAAACAGCCGGAGAAGTTGTGAAGGAAGGCGAGGAAGTCGAGGCCAAGGTATTGGACGTTGACCGCCGCAAACGCCAGATCCGATTAAGCCTGAAGGCGCTGCAGCCGGAACTGCCCGCGCCGGAAAAACCGGACCGGGAAGAGCGAAAAGTACGCGGCAAACGCAAGGTCAAAAAGCCGGAACAGCCGGCCGAACCTGCGCCGGAGACTCCCGCCGAACCTCAATTGACCGTTATGCAAATTGCCTGGCAGGAGGCGTTGGATAAATCGAAGGGCCGCGATCGAATCCGCCCGAAATCCATTAAAGTTACCTCCGAGGAGCATGAAGAATTGCTAATCCGGACTTTGGAAAAACGCGTTCCCACAGGATGAGGATAGGAAAAGAGCGAGCTGAAAACTCGCTCTTTTCCTTACTGAAGACCCTCAATCAGATATTTTTCCTTGTTGGCCAACCTGGCGGTTTTTCCACTGGACGTTTTGATGATCCAATTGGATTCCACGACTTTTACATTTCGCAGTGCAATCGCGGAATTTTTCGTCACATGCTGGCGGATGGCTTCGGCAATGGATTCCCTGTCCGCCGCCTCACCTGGCTCGACTTCCGTCACAATCACCACCTCCTCCGTTCCCTGTTCTTCATTGAAGATACCAAACGCCACCGATCTCCCCGCGTGCACACCGGGTACTTCGTAGGTCAGGGATTCCAGGTCCTGCGGGTGAATGTTCCTTCCTCCTACGATGATCATGTCCTTTTTTCTTCCAGTGACGAACAGTTCACCGCCGGAGAAATAGCCGAAGTCCCCCGTCAAATACCATTTATCCTTGAAAGCCTTTTTTGTCTCGTCCGGCCGGTTGTAATATCCACGTAGCATGCAATCGCTGAGGAGGGCGATTTCTCCGATGGTTCGATCCGGCACGGGAACTCCACTTTCATCAAGTATTTTGATCCGAACATTCGGAAGCGGATTCCCTGACGACATCATGCCCAACTTCCCCTCTCCGGTCGATGATTCGACCCTCCTTTGTGTCAGGAATATTTCACGGTCGATTTCCTCCACCAGCGGTTCACCTTTCAAATCCGACTGCGTAACCGCAAAAACATTCTCCGCCATGGCATAGGAGGTATGCAAGGAGTTCTTCGACAACCCATACCGGTGGAACCTCCCATAGAATGCTGCATGGGATTCCGGCCGAACCGGTTCTGAACAATTGACGATCGCCCTCCAGGACGACAGGTCGACCCCCTGGATTTGATGATCCCTGATTTTTTGCGAGCAAAAATTGTAGGCAAAATTTGGAAGCCAGCTCAAGGTGCCTTTATATTGTGAAACTGCCTGCATAAGACGATAGGGGGCGCGCACCCAATCAAATGGTGACATCAATACCAGGTGCAGCCCTTCCAGGAGCGGCATGAGAAAACCCGCGATCAAACCCATATCGTGGTAGAGGGGCAGCCAGGACACAACCACATCAGTAGATTTCAGATCCAACACGCGGCTATACGCAGATAGCTGATTGAATACAGCCTGGTGCGATAAGGCCACGCCCTTCTGCAAACCCGTCGTTCCGGACGAATGCTGTAATAGAACCACATCCCGGGGATTCCGTTTCAATCCCTCCCACGATGAGTTCGATTGTTCGTGAGCCGCCACCACCTGGCTTGTCAGGATCACCGTTCGCACAGAATGATTCACCTGAAGGGTTCCGCGTACCTCGGCCTCAAACTCGTCGTAGGTTACGATGGCGGCTGGACGAGTCACCGAAACCAAGGCAGCCAGATCGGCACGATATCGTTCCGGAGATAGTTTTTCCGTCAGAAACGGCATGATCGAAGGTACCGCTCCCAGGATCACCGCTCCCAAATAAGAAGCGACCAGTTCCTCCCCATGCTGAAGGATCAGCACCACTACTTCCCCTGGTTGGATGCCTCGATCGGCAAGGACCTGGACGTATCCGTGAGCCTCTCGCAGCAACTCGTGATATCGAAGCGAACGGTCCGGCCGGCCGGCCTGAATCAGCGTCAACGCGATTTTTTCCGGCGTACGCGAGAGATGGGAGTGCAGGCGGGAAGCAAATGTGGTCATTTTGACAAGCGGGATTGGATCAGATCCGCAAGCTGTGCCAGCGTGTCAAAAGTGGAGGGGTTCAGCTCCGTATCATCCACACGGACGCCGTATGTATCTTCCACGTATAAAGCCAGGTCAACCAGGCTGAACGAGTCGATCAAGCCGCTGGTCAGGATCGGTTCATGCGCACCAATCCCCCGGCCCGGTTGCTTGAGAATGCTCGAGGTGATAAATTGTTCCAAAGAATGGATGATGTCAATCGTCAACTCACTGTCCTCCTTGTGCGCACGCGATCTTTTCAATTTCCGGAGAGAGCATACGGGCGAGCATCTCCTCTCCACGGGGTGTGAGGTGAAATGGCGTATCGGTGAACTCCGAGGGAGGAATCACATTCCAGGCATTCACATACTTATAATCCCTGCCGTCCATCCACTGATCCAAATACGTCAGGTATTCGTCGTACGCCCATCTTGGATAGAACGAATTGTAACGAATTTCCTTGTTCATCCCAGTGGATATATAGATCGGTTCATTGATCACCAGCAAAGGAATCTCACCCGCCAGTTGGTAGCCGGCTCCCAATACATCGAACAATTGCGAATCGAGGTCAAGTTCCCCGCGCGGCACCTCAAAGAAGGTCGCATCCTCCGATTGATCCGCCTCAAGCGGTGGATAGCCTTTGAAATAGAAGTCCAATCCCGTCGCCCCC
>VGNF01000173.1 GCA_016866195.1 Chloroflexota bacterium
AAATTGCATAAGGCAGAGGCATTGGGCGCCGATATATTGATCAACCGAACCAAGGAGACGGAATGGTCGAAGTCCCTTTACCAGGCGACCCAGCGGAATGGCGCGGACGTGGTGATCGATAATGTCGGGAGCACCTTTCCCCACAGCCTGCGCGCGCTGCGGAAAGGCGGACGATTGCTCACCGTCGGCAATTCTGCCTCACCTCTTGTCGAACTGGACAACCGTTTCATATTCGCCCGGCACCTGTCCATCATTGGTTCAACGATGAGCACACTGGCCGACTTCAAAGAAGTCATGGACCTGATCGTAACAGGCAGACTGCCAATCGTTATCGATAAGACCTATCCCCTCTCCGAAGCGGCTGTCGCGCAGGATCGCCTTTGGAATGGCGAAAATTTCGGAAAGATCACACTCGACATCCCCTGATGCGTTTTTTGAAGAAAATCCTGAATTTTGAATTCTTTTTCGTGGCGGCCATCCTGGCCATCCATGTGTATGCCGCCTTTTCGGATGCATACAATTTTCCCAATACCTGGTTCACGCGGGACGACGCCTACTACTACTTTAAGGTCGCGCAGAACATCACGGAGGGCCGGGGGAGCACTTTCGACGGGATCAATCCAACCAACGGTTATCACCCCCTTTGGATGATCGTCTGCATTCCCATTTTCTATTTTGCCCGTTACGACATTATCCTGCCTCTTCGAATACTATTGATGGCAATGGCTGTTTTTAACGCAGTGACAGGAGTGCTCTTGTACCGGTTATGCCGGGCCGTCCTATCCCCGGCAGCCGCAATGCTTGCAGCGCCATTCTGGTCTTTTAACTTCTACATCCATTACACCGTGTATGAATTCGGATTGGAAACCCCACTGGCGGCGTTTGCCATTGCATGGCTGATCTATCGACTGGTCCTTTTCGAAAGGGATTGGCGAAACCAGCGGGGCTCGACCCCACCTCTCGCCCAACTTTCACTGATTGCAGTTGTGGTTTTATTCAGCCGCCTGGATCTGATATTCCTGATATTTGTCATCGGCATCTGGATCATCTTTCGCGGCCATTCTCTTCGGAACCTGCTGCCGCTGGACCTGGTGGCGATCTTCCTGTCCATGACGGTTTCGATCGCCCTGCGCGGGGGAATCAAACAATACAACGAATTATTCGCCGCCTCAGCCCTCCAGCTAGTTCTCGCCGCCTTCATTGTAAAGACCGTCTGCCTATATGGATTTGGCGCGTATCAACATCCACGCAGCAAGTCATTCGGCAGGATCATTCTCCAGGTGCTGATTGCC
Organism: Chloroflexota bacterium; assembly: GCA_016866195.1. Lineage (GTDB taxonomy): Bacteria > Chloroflexota > Anaerolineae > Anaerolineales > Villigracilaceae > VGNF01. Next base: position 1,293 of record VGNF01000173.1, read on the forward strand.
AATACCATCGCCTCCATCATTTTGATGTTCATTCAAAGCCTGCAATTCCTGCCGCAAGGCGGAAATGCTGTTCCCAGAACCGCCTTATTCGTGGATTGGGTATTTTGCTTCCTCCTGACCGCCGCATTACGAACAGCGTATATCGGAATTACGAGAGGGGAAAACCCTCCCTCGCTGGTGGATCCTATGGTTGACCTGACCCGGAACGCAAGGCGGTGGGCGAGAGAATCGATCATCTATTACGGCATCACGGGTATTTCCTTGACGTTGTACATGCTGGGCAACAAACTTGTTTTTGGCACCTTTAGTCCGGTCAGCGGTCAAATCAAACGCTGGTGGGGCATGCTGGGCCAGACCGTGTACGATCATCCTGCCGGAAGCTGGCCGGACTTTCTGGGAATCGTTCCGCAGGGAGTGTACTCGGCCTGGCAGCCGGCGGTGGATTTCTTCAAGGAGATCGCGGCTTTAATCAAGCCGTTATACCCCGGCTCGAATACACAGGACGAGCGCTATTACATCGTGCTAGGGTTTGCCATAGTTTTGTTGATGTTGTTTACTTACTTATTCAGCCCTCGATTGAAACATACCATCTCCCAATCTCCCTTGTTGCCATTGTTCTCCGGATGCGGGATTCACATTCTCGCCTATACAACCACCGCGTATGGAGGCGCAAAGGAATGGTATTGGGTCGGGCAAATGGTGCTGGTTATCCTGTGTGCAACCGTGCTGATCGACGCGGTCATCCATCCCTTTTCGAAGTTCCATTGGGTCGGATATTTTCTTCAGTTATGCGCCTTGCTGATTGCAGGGAATATGGCTCTGCGATTTTCTGATTTTGTGACCACTGTGATGCGATACGACCATTATCCGACCGACCGACCGTACATGGAAGTCCTGCCGTTCCTGGAAGAAAACACACCCGAGAATGCGGTCATCGGCATGACGGGAGGCGGCAATGTGGGATACTTCATCCGCAATCGGACGATTGTCAACATGGACGGCTTGATCAACAGCCCGGAATATTTCAAGGCGGTCCAGGCCGGCACGGCGGCGATATTTCTGAAGGAGCGCGGGGTAATGGTGGTCTTCGCCAATCCCCGTTTGCTCGAATATCCACCATATTACGGTCAATTTGCGCCGTATCTTCAAAGTTATGCAACACACGGCGGCAAAGACCTGCTGTACCTGCTCGAAAAACCGAAATATTGATGGACTATTCCCTGATAAAATTCTGGCACTGTAGTTCTTGATAATGAGGAAACGCACATTACGAGAAACCCTGCTGGCAGGCCTGGTGTTAATCGTTACAGTCTGGAATTTCACGCGCCTGTGGACAACCATTGCCTGGAACCAGGTTATCCTTGAGTTCTCCCATCCTTCGGTTCAGATCCTCACGATCATCAGCGGTGTCCTTTGGAGCCTGGTTGGGCTGCTGAATCTGGTAATACTCCTTCGCCAGCATGCGAAAACACGGGAATTCCTGGTCGCATCCTCCCTGGCCTATTCCATCTGGTACTGGGTCGAAAGAATTGCGCTCCAGGAGCAACGACCAAATTGGATATTTTCAGCAATCCTGAATGCATGCCTTATACTATACATAATATTCACTTCGAACTCACTTTCGAGAGACCCCCATGGCTGATAATCCACATGTCAAGAAATTACAGGAATTACGAGCCGCCTCCCGCCTCGGTGGAGGGCAGGACCGCATCGATACACAACACAGCAAGGGACGCCTGACCGCGCGCGAAAGGCTGGACTTGCTGCTCGACAAAGGATCGTTTCGTGAAGTGGATCCATTTACAGTTCACCGCACCAGCGATTTCGGACTGGAGGACCAGAAATTCCTTGGCGATTCGGTAATCACGGGATGGGGAACGATCGAAGGCCGCCTGGTGTATGTGTTTTCACAGGATTTTACGGTGTTCGGGGGAAGCCTGGGAGAAGCGCACGCGGAAAAGATATGCAAGATCATGGATATGGCCATGAAGAACGGCGCCCCGGTAATAGGATTGAACGACTCGGGCGGGGCGCGCATTCAGGAGGGAGTGGTCTCATTGGGTGGTTACGCCGATATTTTCCTGAGGAATACCATGGCTTCCGGCGTCATCCCGCAGGTCTCGGCGATCATGGGTCCTTGCGCCGGAGGTGCGGTGTATTCGCCGGCGCTCACCGATTTTATTTTCATGACGCGCAATACCTCCTACATGTTCGTGACCGGGCCGGATGTGGTGAAGACCGTCACGCACGAGGATGTCACTCAGGAGGAATTGGGCGGCGCCAGCGTCCATTCAGAAAAGTCCGGAGTCTGTCACGTCGCAGCGGATTCCGAGGCGGATACCCTGTTTCTGATCCGCAAACTTCTCGATTACCTGCCGCAGAACAATATGGAGGATCCACCTTTTGTCCCGGGTGACGACCCGTTGCGGATGGAAGAAAAATTGAACAACATCATTCCGGATGACCCGAACAAACCCTACGACATCAAGGAAGCCATCCGCATGATCACGGACAACGGGCAATTCTATGAAATTCATGAAAACTTCGCCCAAAACCTGGTGGTTGGGTTCTCGCGCCTGGGCGGCCACTCCATCGGCATCGTTGCCAATCAGCCCGCCGTTCTGGCTGGAGTGCTGGATATCGACGCGAGCGAAAAAGGCGCACGCTTCGTGCGATTCTGCGATTCATTCAACATTCCGATCCTCACCTTCGAAGACGTTCCGGGATTCCTGCCCGGTGTGAATCAGGAACACCATGGAATCATTCGATCCGGCGCCAAGTTGTTGTATGCATTTTGCGAAGCCACGGTTCCCAAGCTGACCGTCATCACCCGCAAGGCGTATGGAGGGGCATATTGCGTGATGTCCTCCAAACATATTCGCGGGGATGTGAATTATGCCTGGCCCTCCGCGGAGATCGCGGTCATGGGGCCGGAAGGTGCGGTGAACATCATATTCCGCAAAGAGCTGGACAAGGCGAAGGACCCGCTGAAGAAGCGGGCGGAACTGGTTGCCGATTACAAGGAAAAATTTGCCAATCCGTATGTCGCCGCACAGCGAGGTTACATCGACGATGTAATCGAACCGAGGGAGACCCGTCCGCGCCTGATCAACGCCCTCGAAATGCTGAGCAATAAACGCGATGCCAATCCCGCGAAAAAACACGGGAATATACCTTTGTAGGAGCTGGCCTTCGATGTTTAAAAAAGTCCTTGTGGCCAATCGCGGCGAAATTGCAGTCAGGATCATCCGCGCCTGTCGGGAATTGGGAATTCAAACGGTCGGGATATTTTCCGAGGCGGATCGAAACGCCCTGCACGTACGCTACGCGGACGAATCGTATCTGCTCGGCCCGGCCCCTTCGCGTGAATCCTATTTAAGAGCCGACAAAATACTGGATATTGCAGCCAGGTCCGGAGTGGACGCCATTCACCCGGGCTATGGCTTTCTCGCCGAACGCGAAGATTTTTCCGCTCAATGCGCGGATCGAGGATTTGTATTCATCGGACCCAAACCGACTTCGATCGCAGCCATGGGTGACAAGGCGGAGGCGCGTGCAACGGTCATCAAGGCCGGGGTGCCGGTCGTCCCCGGGACGGAGGACGTTGGCAACCTCACGGACGACGACCTGCTGTCCGTCGCACCGAAGATCGGCTTTCCCCTGCTGATCAAAGCCACCGCGGGAGGCGGCGGCAAGGGGATGCGGGAGATCAAAAGCCTGGACGAAATGCCCACCCTGCTTGCCTCTGCAAGACGCGAGGCTGAATCAGCCTTTGGCGACGGGAATGTATACCTCGAGAAACTGGTGGAGGGCGCCCGCCACATCGAATTCCAGGTCATGGCCGATTCCTTCGGAAACGTCATTCACCTCGGAGAACGGGAATGTTCGATACAGCGACGGCACCAGAAATTACTGGAAGAATCCCCGTCCGTGTTCATGGATGAGGAGCTCCGAAAGAAGATGGGGGACGTCGCCGTCAAAGCCGCCCAGGCTGTGGATTATCTCAACGCCGGGACGATCGAATTCCTCGTGGACAAGGAACGGAATTTCTACTTCCTGGAAATGAACACCCGTTTGCAGGTTGAACACCCGGTGACCGAAATGGTCACCGGAGTGGATATCGTGGCGGAGCAAATCCGCATTGCGCGCGGCCGGCAGCTTTCGTACACCCAGGACCAGATCGAATTCAAAGGACACGCGATCGAATGCCGCATCAACGCCGAGGATCCTTTCAACGGCTTCGTTCCGTCCACCGGACGAATCACCCACAGCCTGTTGCCCACCGGACCCGGCATCCGCGTGGACAGCGGCGTGTACCCCGGCTTCGAGGTGACACCCTATTACGATCCGATGATCGCCAAGTTGATCGTCTGGGGCGAGACGCGCGCGCAGGCGATCCTGCGAATGAGGCGGGCGTTGGAGGAATATCGAATCGTCGGCGTGCGCACGAACATCCCATTTCATCAGACACTGATGGATTCGCACCGCTTCATGGGCGGGCAGTTCGACACCCGCTTTGTGGAGGAACGGTTCTCCCTGGACGATGCCATGGAATCGCGCGAATCCCACTCAGAAATCGCAGCGATACTTGCCACCCTCGCAGCCCACCAGTTGAGCGAGAGATCCGCCCACATCGTCCGGCGCAACGAACGGGATGCAAGCAACTGGAAATGGGTGGGGCGCTGGGAGCGGATGCACCGGTGATTCCATTCAACGCTTTCGAACGACTGCCTGCCCTTGAGGAACGATGAAATACATTACCACCTGCGACAACCAGGAATTCGAGATCGAGGTCGTGGACGAGCACCACATCCGCATGGTGGACAAACTGCAGCAAGTGGATTTCGAATCCGTGAGCGGACAACCGGTATATTCATTGATTCTCGATGGAAAATCGTACGAGGCGTACGTATACCAGGGGGAGGAAAACTGGCTGGTCTTGCTGCGCGGACGCCTGTATTCCTTATCCGTGGTGGATGAAAGGGAGAAGCGCTTGCGGGCGGCCGGCGGAGGCAGGGTTGCAGAAAGCGGAGAATTCCTCATGAAAGCCCCCATGCCTGGTCTGGTGGTCGCCGTTCCCGTGCTGGAAGGCGAAATGGTCGAGAAGGGGCAGGTGCTGGTGATTCTGGAATCGATGAAGATGCAAAATGAGTTGAAGGCTCCGCGCAGCGGCAAGGTGGAACGCGTGCGCGTCAAACCGGGTGAGAGCGTCGAACAAAAACAAACGCTATTGACCCTGCATTGACAGCCATGAACGGGCGGGAAACCGAAGTCAAATTTCTCCTCGAAAACCTCGAGCGGATCAAAGGGCGGCTGGTTCGATCAGGTGCAGTACGTTTTCAGCCGCGGACACTTGAGACCAATCTGCGGTTCGACCTTCCGGATGAAAAACTTCGAAAATCCGGATCCGCGCTGCGCCTGCGGAAGGATAACGAAGCCAGACTCACCTATAAAGGACCCGGCACAATCTCCGAAAATGTAATCAGCCGGCAGGAGATCGAATTCAGCGTGGGAGATTTTGATGGTGCCCGCGACATCCTGATTGCACTTGGCTACCGAGTGGTTTTCACGTACGAAAAACATCGGGAAATCTATGCGCTGGAAAACTCCCTGGTCATGCTGGATGAACTTCCTTTCGGCGATTTCGTGGAAATCGAAGCGGAAGATATCCAGCGGATCAAGTCCACCGCCCAGGCCCTGGGACTGAACTGGGAATGCGCGATTCCAACGAGCTACCATCAACTGTTTAGAAGGATCGCCGAATCTCGAGGGATCGACGCCGAACGCGTCACCTTTGAGGATTATCATTTGGGAAAAATCGAGCCGGGCGACTTGCGCTTGCAGTTCGCAGATACGGAAGAAGGATTATTCAGCGACAACTCGGCGAAATAAATTCCACCCAGTCAAATTCCTATTGCACCCGAATTGCATCCCTAAATGGAAGGGCGACTCTTTGCAATCTACGGATCACTCGCGTCCAAACAACAGCGAGCGTTACATCCCGGTGGCAGGGATTGTCCAGGGTTCTCCGCAACGAGCCTTCGAATCGAATAAAGTAGGCGATCCCCAGGTCCACAGAATAGAGAAGATCGTACAGATGCCCATCGGGAGCCCTTTGTTCGCTCCGATACAGCTGTCCCACTTCCAAGGTCTCTGGATGCCACCAATACGGCGGTGGCCAGGAGACGATCATGTCAAATTCGTAGACTGTGGTTGGGGCTGACAGGTTCAATGAATATGCCAAATATGCAATCGCCTCTGGTGTTGTGGCAAACCTATAGAGCTCCCAGGTATCCATGAAGTTCCGATAAGTATAATGGTATGCGTCCTGAATTGGATATTCACTTGGGATGAAGGCGCGGACTTGAGCGTCTCCTCCAAGGGAAGGCCAGTCAATATACCTCAGATACGCGCTGGCGGAACAAATCAGGCAGCCTGCGAGGATCAGGCCGAGGCGAGCAGAGATTCCACCTTTTCGCATTGCTTTACCTGGATGAGGAAAATTCCTGCGCCGGGCTTTT
>VGNF01000174.1 GCA_016866195.1 Chloroflexota bacterium
TGCAGCACCGGTTTGATGTCCGAGGCGATGTCCGCCTGCGTCCCCTCCCAGCCATACATGTGCAGCGCCATGGAGAGCGTGGCCGGCCCGCAATTGTTCGGGGTTTGCCGCTCAAACTTTGGTGACTTGATCACGGCGGAAGGAGGCAGGGGCGCGATCGTGGGCGTTGGAGTTGGCTCCACAGTCGGTGTCATATTGGGAGTGGCGGTGAAGGCCGGCGTCCCAGTCGGTATTACGGGCGAAGGAGAAACCGGCAGGGCGGTGGGAACCGGTCCCACCGGATCGACGACGTTTCTGACATAGATGAAGAATTTTTCAATCCGCCAGTCCAGCACGGACTGCACGTAAGGAATCTGATATACCGCGACGGCAAAAAGAAACAAACCGCCGCATGCGATCAGAATGTTTCGCAGGCGAGGCGACATGCGCGGAAGTCTACCATGCGTCCATGAAGGGGAATTAATGATGTCTAATGCCCGAGCAGTTTCAGGGCCGCGGCAATGGAGGGATCATCCTCGAAAGTGAACGTGTCCCAATCGGCATACGCCTGGACATCGGGAATGATCCCGGTCTGTTCCCAATCCTGTCCGGAGATGGCGGGGACGAAGGTTTGCGCGGCGAGCCACAATTTCGAACCGTCGTCGAAATCATATCCCTGCAGGATTTCCACATTCCCAGGCGTCACTTCGCCGACGATCTGTGCCCGGCTCGAATCCTTCAACACCCCCGAAAAGATTTCGGCGAAACTGGCGGTTTCGCGGCCGACGAGTATCACAAGCGGAACGGATTGTGAATTCCGGATCGGATCCGGCTCAACCGTCAATGGGTAAGATTCCGCCCGGGGGGTAAAATCCCCGAGCGTGCCGGAAGTGAAGTAGGAAAGAATGGGTTCAACGACGCGGCTGTCTCCCCCTCCATTCATGCGGTTATCCAGGATCAAACCATCGAGCTGCCCAAATCCGTTAAGCACATCCGCCACCTGAACAGGAATCGTCTCGTCGCTAAAGGTGGGCAGGGAGATATAACCGACTTTCGAACCATCAGCTGTCTGCAGCATTTCCGCCTGAACCAATTGGGGGCTTTGAATTCGTTGTCTCACCAGTGAAACCGTGCGCGTCTCCTGGTTGGGGGACTGAACGGTCAACACAGTCACCGAACACTGCGGCCCGCGCACCAGGCGGAGCAGCGCCTCCCCATTTTGTACAACCGGGATTCCGTCCACTGCAAGAATGCTGTCGTGAGGCTTTAAACCGGCATGTTCCGCAGGTGAATCCGGATAGACTGAGATCAACGAAATGCGATTCTTTGCTTCGAGGGGCAGGGCAAACACCCCGATCCCGACAAATTCCTGTGTCCCGGCGAATTCCGCCTCCGAGTCGGCAACCTCCACGGGTGAGAGAAAAAAAGAGTGCTCATCGCCCAATTCGGAGATCATGTCCTGGATGGAGGTGTAAAAATCCTGCGTGCTCAATTCCGAACTGATCTTCTCCCGGTATACGCCCTTGATCTCCTCCCAATCCTTTCCGTTATAGTCCGGATAGACATAAACCTGCTCCACAATATCGACAACCTGTTCGAAGATCTGTTCTTGAAGCTCCAGCCCGATTTCAGGATTGGCCTGCAGCACCGGGGTGGGCAACGCCAGTGCCGTAGCCGCAGGCACGGTGGCCAGCGGGAGATTCTGACATTCAACAGGAATATAGGAGGGCGCGGGCAATTCCGGGGCCGCTGTGGAAGTGGTGAACAGACGCGTCACAGAACTGCATGCCAGCGAGCCCGACAAGGCCACGAGCAGAATCGAATTTCTCATGTTCATGTGTGCATACTCCTAAGGCGGTGAGAATATTTTCGGTCGGTTTTCAAACCGGTTTCCCGATCGAATTTTCATTCACAGAATTGGGGAATTATACCCAGCCGGTATTCCTCCCCGGCTCATCCCAACAGGTTGAGAACAGGCTTCAGGCGCGAAACGGGCACAGCCAGGTTTTTCACATGAGTGTGATCGTATTGGAATACGCGCGAACCCGGTGGAACCTGGACCGCCTGAGCCCGGAATTCCCCGCGCGTGAGGCAGCCGGCCAGGATGATTTCAATGCCCTCGAACCACAGGTTGCCCCAACCGGAGGGCATGACCAGGTACATTTCACGGCTCATATCGGCCAGGAGCCCTACGCGGGCGTCCGGCCACCGGTCGGCATGCATGGAAGTAATCGCATGGAACGGGTGATCCACGACCATGCGCGTGCGGGAAGGCAGAGAGACCAAACAGGAGGTGAATTCGCGCGACCCATCCTGCCCGTGGATTTCAAGATGGATTTCCTCCTTCGATTCGGATTTCAGGGCCAGCCTGCCAAGTGGATTCCAATGCTGGGGCCGGCGCCAATCGTCATCCATGACATGGATCATGAATTGCGAGCCGTGCTTTTCGGGCAAACCGTTCAAATCTCCCCGCGAATCAGCCGCACGCGCGGTGAGGAAGGCAAACAAATAGAGATCCCGATCCGCAAGTCCCTCACGCGCATGCCAGTCCGAAGGGACCAGGGCGGGTACATCGAGAAGCACAGCGGGATCGAGTTCGATCCTGGATACCTGCCCCGGCCGGGAGATCATGTAAGGAATCAGTTCATACCTTCGCCCGTAGAGGGAAACGGTGTACCTTTCCAGGTCGGTGAAAAGAGCCAGGCTTTCCACATCGTATGGGAGGTCGTTCTCCGAAAGGTAACGCCGAAAAGCCAGTTCAACGGCGGTCGCGGCAACGATGCGGCGCAGCCTTTCATAGGGAGATCCCTGACGGTGGAAACGCAGATTTGGAAGGATACGGATGGCGCGGGCAATCCCTCCGTGCGTGAGATCGGGAGTGTAGGGGAGGCGGATAAAATCCCGGACTGCGGACATGGCGGCGGATCCCGACTCTAGATTGCGAACCTGTTACTCACGGCGGAACTGCAGACAATAATGATGAAAGGTGTTGCTGACCCAGGCCGAGCCAAGTCCGTATGGGGCGATGGACTGGTTGTCCTGCAGCCAGATCTTCTCGTCCTTGAGGGTGTAGGTCTTCCCGAGCGCGCGCGCCAGATCCCAGGCCAGCGGGTAGATGCGGCCGCCCTTCTTGACGTTCTTGACGATGATGGTCAGGTAGGCGCTCCCCTTCAACAGAGGTTTAAGCCCTGAATAGATCGACACCAGCCGTGAAAGAAATTCCTCATATTCATGAATGTTTCCCAGATCGTTCGGATCCTCGGAGTACACCACATCCAGTTCGTCGGCAGCGCGGCGTTTCTTCTGGTTCGCAGCCCCGCGCGCATGCAGCATGTCCCAGTAAGGGGGGGAAGTCAGAATATAGTCCACGGTTGGAATGCCGTAATGCAAGGCATCCGCGGCGTCGCCGATGATGATTTCGGATTTGAGATTTGCGATTGCAGATTGTCGATTGTTGATTTCGGATTTTGGATTTACGATTTCCAATTGGCGATTGTCGATTGAAGCAACGAGAGCCGCACGTTCTTCTTCGATGATTCGCCGGGCGATCCTCGCATACTTGGGATTCAACTCGATGCCGTAGGAATTGCGCCCGGCGCGCAACGCCGCGACCAATGTGGACCCGGTCCCCGCCATGGGGTCGAGCACTGTCTCCCCCTTTTTCGTAAAGAATTCGATGAACTCCTGCGCCATGGTTTCGGGGAATTTGGCAGGATGAACCAGCACGCCCTTTTTGCGCGGAGGCGGATTGTGGATGAACCAGGATTTCTGGAATTTCAACCAGGCTTTGGGATCGAGATCGTTGAGTTTATTCGCGGGCATATCCAATGCTTCTTGTATAAATCTCCAAGATTCAGTTTAGCCACAGATAAACACAGATGAACCTTGGGCACGAAGGATCACAAAGGTTAAGCGCACCGGGATTCCTCGTTTCCGGATCGGCCGGAACGTCCTCATGGCTGAGGCGTACGAATAGGAGGGACATAAAGGATATCCTGCACAACGAGGTCGCTAAAACTGACCGTGGCGGCGGTTGACCCGGCGGAGTTGACAAAAACGCCAACGGTTCCACTGGAGTAATTGGCATCTGTGACACTGAACTGGTAGCGGTCATTGAGGAACAGGCGCATTTCCGTACCCACGGCCCAAACACCGAGGCGCACCTCCCCCGGCGCGCCCGGGGGCGCATCCCCGCTGGGCATGGGTTCCTGCAAAACCTGGCGCTTGCCCACGCTGACGCGCTCCACACCCACCTGGCCGTTGCAATAGAGCGAGAAGCGGTATCCGGCAACAGCGTTGGCACGAAAAAACATGCCGTACGAATCCTCCCCGCGGCACAGGCCGGGGAGGGCGGTGATCTCGACATACGCGTCGCCGATCAACAGATCCCTGCGCAGGCCCCTCATGTACACCTGGCTCTTTACCGCGAGCGTGAGGCGCCCATTTTCAATCACCGCGCTGGCTTCATCCGAGGCTGCCGTGTCCCAGGTGGAAGGATCAGAGAGATCATCCGTCAGGGTAATGCCTCCGAGCCCGGGGCGCATTTCGGGTGTGGGGAGCGGGGAGAGAAAAACCTGGGGCGTGGGCGTGCTCGACGGAGGGAACCAGGCATACGTCGGGGAAGGAGGCGGTGTTTCCGTCGGGGCGGCGGGTGTGGGCGCGGCGAGCAGCACATCCAATACAGTGCATCCCGTTATGAGCCATGCCATTGCGAGAAGGAGTAAGGATCTCAATTGATGTGCATTTACCATGTATCCCCACAAGTTCTGCCCGGAGACTTCGCGCCTTCGATTCACGTGTCGACATCGCGTGGTCTCGACACACCACTTCGCGGGTACTCGACCAGCGGCTTTCTTGAATGACAAGAGGAATTGATGATTCAATTTCATGGAATGTGTCGTAAAATAAATCAAACGACATTCTAGCATATCAGGAGCGGTCCATGAGCGAAAAGCAGGTGCTCGTCACGGGCGCAAGCGGGGAGATCGGACAGGCGCTGGTGCAGGAACTCTCAAAGAGGGGCGGCTATCGAATCGTCACCTCGGACCTGATGCCATTGCCCGAATCGATCGGGAGCATGGTGCGGGAACATGTACAGGGGGATCTGGTTTACAAGGTTAAGACCTTCTACGATTACGATTTCGACATCATTTTTCATCTGGCGGCTTCGCTCTCCTCCAAAGCCGAGGTCGCCACGGAGGAGGCGCACCGCATCAACGTCGAAGGGACGATGCAGTTGTTGATGCTGGCGGCCTACCGTTCGGAGAAGTATAAGAAATCCGTGAAGTTTCTGTTCCCGAGCTCGATCGCGGCCTACGGGATGCCGAACCTGAAAGTGAAGCAGAAAGCCGGCACGGTGAAGGAGGAGGAGTGGGACATTCCTCACACGATGTATGGATGCAACAAGCTGTACTGCGAAAAGCTGGGGATGTATTACAGCCAGTATTTCGGTCAGAAGCATTTGGATGAAAAACCGCCGGTCATGCTGGACTTTCGCGCGCTGCGCTTCCCCGGCCTGATCAGCGCCTTCACATTACCCAGCGGCGGGACGAGCGACTACGGTCCCGAGATGCTGCACGCCGCGGCGCAGGGGAATCGGTATTCGTGTTTCGTGCGCGCCGATACGAAGATCTCCTTCATGGCGATGCCGGATGCGATCAAATCGCTGTTGATGCTGATGGACGCGCCGGTGAAAAGCCTCTCGAGCCGGGTGTATAACGTGGCGGCGTTCGCGATCACGGCGGAGGATTTCCGTCAACGGGCGGTGAACGCCTTTCCGGGGGCGAAGATATCCTTCGAGATCAACCCACGCCGTCAGGGAATCGTGGATTCGTGGCCGGAGGACATCGACGACGCACGCGCCCGGACAGACTGGGGATGGAAGCCGGACTACGATGTGGACCGCTTTTTTGACGATTATTTCCTGCCGGAAATTCGAAAGAGGTATAGTTTAGTTGGCAGTCATTAGTGGGTAAAGGTAGTAGTCTGAGGTTTGCGAGTCGGGGAAAAGGTTTTGGGTTGGAAGGTGAAGGGTGAAGGTTGAAGGTTGAAGGGGAAAGGGTGAAGGTTCTTGGTGAAATAGAACCGGATCATGGCGCTTCGACTGCGACCTCTTCTTCGATCGGCCTCCGCTCAGCGCGAGGTTATTGATCGAGGGGGGATTTGACCGCGAGGCCGCCGCGCTGGAGGACGTGGGTATAGATCATGGTGGTGCGGACATCCTTGTGACCGAGGAGTTCCTGCACGGTGCGGATATCGTATCCATTTTGCAGGAGGTGGGTGGCGAAGGAATGACGGAGGGTATGGCAGGTGACACGTTTTTGGATGCCTGCCTTGCGCGCGGCCTCCTTGACGGCGCGCTGCAAGCTTGAGGGTTCGATGTGATGACGGCGGATGATTCCCCGGACCCCTGCCTCAAGGGTGGAGGGGCTAAAGTCCTCACCCTGTGTCCCTGTCCCCTTTGACCACCCGCTGCGCTCCGGATGCCTCGCGAGGAGTGCTTCGCGAGGAGAGGGGAGAGTGCGGGGGTCGGTGGAGAGTTTGGGAGCGGGAAAGAGGTACTGCCAAATAAATTCGCGCCCAGCCCCGGCATATTTTCGATCGAGGGCGTTGGGCAGATGAACCTCTCCGACGCCGGCGGCGAGGTCGTCCAGATGCTGGAGGCGGACGCGCTCGATCTGACGTTTGAGGGAGTCGGCGAGGGAATCGGGCAGGGGGGTGACGCGGTCCTTTTCGCCCTTGCCGTCGCGGACGGTGATGGTCTTGTAGTCGAAGTCGATATCCTTGACGCGCAGGCGGATGCATTCCATCAGGCGCAGTCCGGATCCGTAGAGCAACTGGGCCATAAGTTGATATGGACTGGTGAGTCCGTCGAAGATGCGCAGGACTTCCTCGCGGGTGAGAACGGTGGGGAGACGTTCGGGACGACGGGCGCCTGTGACGAGGACGGGGTCGATCTCCTTATGCAGGACTTCCCTGTAAAGGAAGAGAATGGCACTAAGGGCTTGGTTCTGGGTGGAGGCGGCCACACTGCGCCGGGAGGAGAGGTGTGCGAGGAATTCCTGAATTTCGGGGGCGCCCAACTCAGTCGGATGTCGTTTCTTATGGAAGAGGATGAAGCGGCGGACCCAATCGAGGTAGGTTTGTTCGGTGCGATAGGAGTAGTGTTTGAGGCGGAGGGTTTCGGACAGCTGGTCGAGGAGTTTTTTGGGCATGGGAGTGTGCCTGTGAGGTGTATAATTACCGCAAATTCACTTTTCTTGCTGTTTAGATTGTATCTGCCGTAATTGTAGCACAATAATAACAATTAGTACAGATAAACTGTTATTATTAATTCGTCCGCCTAGTCATTAGTTGGGCAACCTCTCGCAAAATAAAAGAGTCTTGAAGTCTAGATTTACATTTTGTAACTGAATTTGGAAAATGCTACACAAAAGGATTCAATATGAAAGATTTTACTTTTGCTTCATTTGTAGAACTTATAGTATGGCTGATAATTTACGGTTCTATCGTCACCGCAATTGAAAAATCAGCGCGCCCATCTCGTGCAGGGATGAAATTTATATATTTTATAGGTCTCTTTATTACATACTTCATCTTTACTACGATTGCAAATTTATTTGGTTACGAATCGCAGTTACTCAATATGCGCTAACTTTGATTAGCAGATAAGCATCTCCAAAATCGGCTCAGTTTTTTGTAGCAAAAATTTGTGCTAAATTGAGTTTGTAAAATTATCTCGGTTTTGTTGGCGTTGTTGGTTTTCAGTCAAAGTCAGGCTTTCCAAAATCAGCGTTCTGGTTTGTTTGTCTGGTTTTTGAATCGCC
>VGNF01000175.1 GCA_016866195.1 Chloroflexota bacterium
AATAGTGCCGTAAGCATGCGAACCGTGGTTGTTTTGCCGGCACCATTCTGCCCTAGTAATGCAAGTATCTCACCGGGTTGGACGGAAAGGTTAACGCCATCCACCGCCCAGAAATCATTAAATTGCTTGCTTAGGTCCTGCGCTTCGATCATGAATTTCCTCTGATTACCTCGATACCATTCGAGCAGTCCACGGCAATTGTATTCCCGCCAGACCCACCATCTCCCTGACAGAGACCTTACAATTTCCTCCGTCGAAAATTCCGGGACATAAAATAAACTGATGACCCGGTAAAAACAAGCAAGGCAACCATCTGGTTAATATTTACATTAAAAACGATTGAAACATCCAGACGAACGAATTCCAGTCCAAGTCGAGCCAGGCTGTACATGAGCAAGTAGGCCCCAAACAGATCCCCCCTTCGCTGGAAACCAGAGCCGCTGTACGAGATGAATTTCAAAGCCAAAAGAATCAGAAGGTTTAGCAGGATGTCGTAGGCAAAAAGAGGGTGATAGTATCCCACGTTTTCAAAACCGGCCAGCCGGTTTTCGGGAGCAATAAAAATCCTCCACGGGACGGACGTGGGAAGCCCGTACAATTCCTGGTTGACGTAATTGCCAATACGGCCGGTCGCATATCCGACTACGAGCGAAGGCGAAAGGATATCTGCCCATTCTGAAAATCGAAATCCGTTCTTGAAGCAGAATAACAGCAATCCGAACGAACCGCCCAGCAAAACCCCCGGAAAACCCATGCCACCAATCCAAATTGAAATCAGGTCGAGGGGATGGGTCAGGTAATGCCCGGTGGTCAGGCCGAGCTGGATGGAGGAAAGTGGAGGGGTGAACACATGCCACAATCTGGCGCCGATCGTTCCCCAGATCAGTAGTGGGGCGACGAGGTCGAGTATGATCTCCGGATCCTTTCCCATCCGTCGTACTTCGCGAGTCGCCAGGATGCCCCCCAAGGCGAATCCAAAAATGACAAGCAGGCCATTCCATCGAATCAACAAAGGCCCGAGGGAGATGCCATCCATGGATCAAGAAGGATTCCGGACTTTTGCAGGAGCTTGATTCAGCCGGGCGTGTCCCTGAATTCGGACGTGGATTACCCTTTGAAGTGCCGTAATATTTCCCAACACGGCGATGATTGCAACTGCTGCGAGTGGTTGTCGGAATACCAGCAATGGAATCAAGACCAGATAGCGCTCTACGCGTGTCAGCAGACCAACCTTGGCTGAGAATTGCAGTCCTTCGGCACGCGCTTTGACATAGGAAACCAACACCGAACCCGCCGTTGCGGCGAAGGTCACCATGATACCGATTTCATTTTCATTCGCGACAAAATAATACAACAATCCCCCGAAGGTTATTAATTCCGCGTAACGATCGCTTACAGAATCAACAAAAGCGCCAAAATCGCTTGATTCCCCGCGCAAGCGAGCCATGGTTCCATCCAAAGCATCCACGAGTACCGAAACCAGCAGGATGAATCCACCCAGTGTCAGCTGCCCAAAGGCGATCTGAAGTGCGCCGCCCGTTGTTCCGGCGAGTCCCAGTAGTGTTATCGCGTTGGGGGTTAATCCCAATCGATTGAGAAATGCTCCGATCGGGTCAAGTATCCCCTTGAAAATCGCCCTCATACGGTCCGTGAAAGTCGCTCTATGATCCAAGTTGTTTCTCCACAAAATCTTTTTATGATGATCAGGACCCATTTTCGTCCTGGTCGAGTTCATCAACCAGGACCTCGCGCTCTCGGCCGCCTCCCTGGGACGGGCCAACCACTCCTCTTTCCTCCAATTGGTCGAGCAGGCGGGCCGCGCGAGGGTATCCGATCCGCAAGCGGCGCTGCAGCAAGGAGGCGGAGGCGCGTTGGCTCTGGCGCACGATGGAAACCGCCTGATCGATCAGATGTTCATCATCATCCTCTTGCGGTTCCTTGAGCAGGGATTCCCAGGGCGGGTTCTCGGATTCGGATGAATCCGAATTCTTCTGCCAATGGGCGATGATCCTTTCGATTTCCATGTCGGTAACCATGACACCCTGTGCGCGCACGGGAGTGCCCGATTCGGGATTGAGGAAGAGCATGTCTCCCCGGCCAAGCAAGGTTTCTGCTCCGGAGGAATCCAAGATGACGCGACTATCCACGCCTGACGCAACTGCGAAAGCCAGACGCGCGGGAAAATTCGCCTTGATCAGACCTGTGACGACATCCGTCGAGGGGCGCTGGGTGGCAACCACAAGATGAATGCCGGTTGCACGCGCCATTTGAGCCAGGCGCACGAGATTGTGTTCTGTCTGGTCTGGGGCGGACATCATCAAATCTGCAAGTTCATCCACGAGAACCACAATGCGAGGGATGGCTTTCCCTCCTGCCTTCCTTGATATTTTTCGGTTGTATGCCTCCAGATCGCGGGCATGCAAGGATTCGAGCAGTCGATATCGATGCTCCATTTCCGCAACCACCCAGCGCAAGACACCCAGTATCCGTTGAAGGTCCGTCTCCACCTTGCCATACAAGTGGGGCAGGCCATTGAAACGGATCAATTCCACCATCTTGGAATCGATCATGATCAATCGCAGATCCTCGGGAGTGTTGTTCATGGCCAGGCAGGCTGCGATGGCCGTTATACTTACCGATTTTCCCGAACCTGTGGCACCTGCAATCAACAAGTGAGGCATGCGCGCCAGGTCTGCGACAACCGACTGTCCTGAGACATCGCGCCCGATCGCCATGGCCAAGGGAGATCCAACACGATAGAACGCATCGGATTCCAAAATGCTCTTCAAGCGCACGATCGTGCTATTGGAATTAGGCACCTCAATGCCAACGTAAGGCTTTCCTGGAACCGGCGCTTCTATCCTCAACCTCTCGGCAGACAAAGCCAGGGCAAGGTCTTTTTCAAGTGCGGCAATCTGGGCGACGCGCACCTTCATCAATTGAGCATCTTCCTCATCCGAACCGGATTTCTTCAAAAACCCGGGTTGTACGGCAAATTGCGTCACCGCCGGACCCACGCGATAACCGATGACGGTTGCCGGGATCCCAAACTCTGCGAGTGTTTTCATGATCAGACCGGCAGTCTGGTTGATGGTGCGTTCGTCCGCTCGGATGGCGGTCTCTACCAGCAGTAAATGCAAGGGAGGGAGATCCTCTCCGCGCGGTGGAGGCTTACGAGCCCTTTCCTGGCTCTTTCCATCTCCCTTCAAAGAAGTCCGGAATTCCGGTGGAAGTGGCTGACTCCTTTTTCTCCCAGCCGATCCGGGGCGCGCATGATGGATTTCCTTTTTATCATCCGCTTCGAACGCGGACACGGGATTTGGCGCGGTTGTATCACCGGCGTATTCCATTAGCCAAGATTCGAGCCTAGCCCACAACCCAAAACCGGCCATGATGGAAAGGGCCCACAGGAGGATCAAGGCAAACCAGCCTCCCGCATTTCCCAGAAGCGTCCAGAAGAAAGTAACGATGCCCCAGCCGAGCCGGCCACCATCCATTCCCGATTCCGCCCGAATCAGGTCGTTCCCTCCAAGGGCTGACAACAAACCAAACGTTAAGACAGACGCCAGTTCAATCCCGACCAACCTCCCCCAACGAACGACCTCCCTCCCCCGGCGCAGAAAGGAATAGCCTAAATATCCGATCCCCATAATAATTAGCAGATTCCCCCAACCGAACCATAGGGAAAGCCATGACGACAATGGTGAAATGATCAATCCCTCGGCCAGTCCCAATGTCGTCATTAGAATCATCAAGGCAATTGCGAGAAGTGTGACACCGATTCCGTCCCTGGCGAACCGCCCGAATTGCAGGTTGAGGCGCGTCAGGCGTTCCAGCCAGCCGTTGGGATGGAAGGGATCTTCCTGGACCGATCGTCGATTCTTGTAGGAGGGATTCGGATTCATCAGGCTGCAATCGTGGAGATCAATTTAATCTCATGCTCAATCCCATTCTTTGATGGGCCGAATCAACGTGAAGCACTCTTACCTGTACTCGCTGCCCTTCCGAAAGGATTTCCTTGACATGTTTCCCCTCTGCCGCAGGGATCTCGGACGCGTGAATTAATCCTTCAACACCCGCATCTAGACGGGCGAACGCACCGAACGAAAGCAGGCTGGTGATTGTGGCCGGAAGGATCTGTCCAACTGGAAACTCCGCATCGGCATTCGTCCAGGGATTTGGCTGCAATCGCTTTAAGCTTAACGCCACCCTGCAGCGTTCCTGGGAGAGTTCCAGGACCTGAACCTGTATGACCTCTCCAATTCTGACATATCGCCCTGGATGGGAAACACGTCCCCACGAAACTTCAGAAATGTGAATCAAGCCTTCCACCCCTCCCAGATCCACAAATACACCAAAATCTGTGATGTTCGTCACAGTACCCTGGATCATTTGACCAGGTCTTAAGGTATGGAATAACTCGGCTCTCTTTCCGGGACCAGATTGAGCCGCGCGCTCAGAAAAAACGATCCGCCCGTCTTCTGGAATGCACTCGATCACCTTTAATTTCAGGGTTCGCCCCACATAGGCGGTCAGATCCTGCTCCCGCTGCAGGTTTGTCGAACCAACAGCAATGTCGACCAGGTGAGACATTGGAACAAAACCAAATACTCCATCCCCTTCAACAAGCAGCCCTCCCCGATTGTATCCAGTCACCTGCAATTCAATGATCTGGTCTCGCAAATACAAATCTTTAATTTGTTTCCAGTCCGAGATGACCTTCCTTTCCGACGTCGGGGTTTTATTTTCAATGATCCCTTCGCGACGGTTTGCTGGCAATTTCGCTGGTGACGGTCCTGAGTGACGGCTTTCCTCCGCCAGCACGGAAGCCCACCAATTCTCATCAAGCATCGGCATTGAATTCGCTAATCTTTTCTTGTGATTTGCCATACATGACTCCTTGCGGGTATGGGTCGTGGTTCCTTTGGACCTTAGACGACAAAGCCTTCGAGTACAGAATTCAGATCATCCCACAGATCCGGGTCAATTTTTCGACGACAATTCCATCTCAAAGATCGCCTTGGCCACCGCTTCAATTGCCACTCGCTGTTTGCGATACAAATCCGCTTCTGACATGGCCAGGCGCGCAGCCACATCCCGCACTTTGCGGCCTTCGATGAATTTCATTTCCAGAATATTGTATAGAATCCACTCTGTGGTGAACTTCCTGTCTCCACTGGGTTTCATCCGATCCACCGCCTTGCGCAGCAGCGCCCGCAGAGCGTTCGGACCGTTTTCTTCATCCTGCTCGGCAATCTCTCGTACAACCTGCAGCTTCATCAATGGATTGCCGGTAAGCTTGGGCCCTCCCCAGTAATGCGTGAGCGCGTCGCGCACCCAGTTAAAAAGATCCGCCTCCTGCGGGAGAGGGTCCGTGAGCATGCTGGATCTGGTATCGTACCGGCCGGCGGCACGCATTCGCTGGATCAATTCCACCTGAGGTTGCAGGACCGCCAGTGAATGAAAAACCCGTTGTTGTAATTGCCGATCTTCGAGCGCCAGGGCAGCGCGATCCGCCAGCAGCCATAACGCCTCGCGTTGTTCATATTCGATGATTTGACGGTGGTCGCGGCGCGCCACACCGAGCAATCCCAGTAGCGGAGGGACTTCATCGCGATCCATCTCCACCCGCTTGCGTTGATGTAAAGGCAGTACGAGGAAATTTCCCCATTGAAAATCCATACCGGCATCCCCGTTGACCTTCTCTAATATTTCCGTCAGGCTTTCCTGTTCCAACATTGCACGGTTTCCGGCAACAACAATCGGGGACAATGTTTCATCGTCGAGAGTGGCGATGAAGGCAGAAGGGGATTGCATATGATCCCGTACTGCGGCCAGCACCGCCTCCAGAAATTGCCGCAAGTCGCTTTGTGTCAGCAAGCGTTCCTCGATGTTCTGGAGTAGTTTTAATTCGCTTCGGTCGCTCCCAAAGAACAACCACCGCTCCCAAAGCGGCGCAGCGAAAGTAATCGTGTGCTCCAATAACAATACCGTCCCGACCGCAGTAAATGGAACGAAGGCATTGTACGGCTCCCCGAGCAGTAATCCGGCGCGGCGGACAATGGTCATAAAAGCCAGGGTCGCGGAGGCGGTTACCGGCCCACGCATGATCCATTTGAACAAACGGCTCTTAATCACTCGATCCGGCCAGGAGACTCCAAAGAAGGCAACCGAATAAGCCATGATGATCACCAATGCACCTACCAGTGCATTAATGATCGTGGCTGCCGTCCAGAACAGATAGGGATGATTGGAGGCCAGTTCGTAACCGAACAGCAGGTAGGGATATGATCCCAATGCAGGAGCGGTAGCGCCAGCCATCAGATACAGCATTCTTCGCCGGCCGGAGCGGGTCAACATCAGCATATACGCCCGCGCAAAATTCACACCTGCCCACACCATGGCAGCAACATAGAACAAGGTGAAGATTTCCGTCCAAAAGGTCCTCTGAAGGTGCGGCGCCGGTTTGCCTTCCGGGACGAGCGGACCGAGAAGGAAACCGAACGCCAGCAAAACCAGGAAAGCAGTTGACAGGACATACATCCCACGGACAGCCATCCGTCTTCGTCCTCTGGACGGGCGGCCTGCGGTGACAAGAAGTGCATCCGAAAGATGCAGGTAGGCGGCCGGCAGGAAGACAATTCCGAACCATTGCAATCGCAAGAACAATTCGATGACTTCGGGTGTGAGTGAATTGTCCTGCAGGGCTTCCGTGGTAAACACCACCACGACGCACAGCAAGATGATCGCAAAGGACCGGGCAACCCGGTCGCGCAAATTGAAGGATAACGAATACAGGAAAAGCGAAAAAGCCGTGATGGCGATGCCCGCCGTCAGGATCTGATTGAGAGTTTGAATCCCCGCCAAAACACTTTCCGACCAACCATTAATCATGCTGCCCGTCCAATAAAGCCCTGGAATCAAGAGCCGGGCTACTTTAACTGCTTCGCAAAATATAGTGCAACATCTTGTGAAAGAAAGTACTGGTCATTATACCCGCAGAATTCGTAAAAAAATTTCTGAGCGAGTCGAATGGCAGCAATGTTCTTGGACTGCAGCTCCAGGATTAAACGCCGATGGTTGCGTGAGGCAGCCCATTCCTGCGCAGCCGTCATTAATTTGCTGCCCACCCCCGCACGGCGCCTTTCTTCATGCACCACAAGGTCCGTAATCCAGACGATCGAGGCGGTTCCGCGTTCCAACAAGCAGATATAGCCAACCGGATCTGGTCCGAGGTAGGCAGTATACATCATCGACTTTCTTGCCCAATCATCCGCCAATGAATATTGATCGTGAGGATAGGAAACTGTTATGGAGCGGGGCAGACGCACTTCCCGGAAGGATGCATTAATCAGGCCGGTATCCCGTCGTAATTCCAATTGCCATACGGTCTCGCTCGCCGTTGTATGATCAAATGCCATCAAGCGGGATAGATCCGTGGCTACTGTGGGTCGAAGTTGGATTTCAATCTTGTCCATGTCCAAAATCCTATGGGGGTGGGACGATCCGCACCGGGATTACACACGGCGGAAGGGCGTTGCCCTGATTGTCGGTTACAACCAGGCGTAACCGGTAATTGCCGGGGGTCATGGCGGTAGTGTCCCAGCGGCCGAGAGAAGACTCGTTGACGATGTTGCGACCCGCCGAGATGGTCGCCCAGGTTTCACTACCAGCCGTTGCCACTTCATATTTGTAGAATCCAAAATTTGAAATATTGGCAGTTCCAACCAGATCGATAATCCCTTTAATCTCAAC